>NZ_JBFAYB010000005.1:0-207977 GCF_040681075.1 Streptomyces sp. NPDC051907
GGGTTTCCCCGGGCTTGGGCGCGCACATTCAGCCTCGCCGGCGATTGAGGCGCGGGGTCCGGGGCGGAGCCCCGCGGGCCGCCCGCACAGGGCATGTCACCCCCGCGCCCCCCGCCAGGCAAGCGCGCGGGCCCGCGCCTCACAAGGAGGCGCGGGCCCACACGTACAGAAGAGTCGTACGACCGAGTCGTACTCCGAAGGTCAGCCCGCGAGGATCTCGCGCGCCAGCTTCGCCGTCTCGGTCGGCGTCTTGCCGACCTTCACGCCCGCGGCCTCCAGGGCCTCCTTCTTCGCCTGCGCCGTGCCGGAGGAGCCGGAGACGATGGCGCCGGCGTGGCCCATGGTCTTGCCCTCGGGCGCGGTGAAGCCGGCGACGTAGCCGACGACCGGCTTGGTGACGTTGGCCTTGATGAAGTCGGCCGCACGCTCCTCGGCGTCGCCGCCGATCTCGCCGATCATCACGATCAGCTCGGTCTCCGGGTCGGCCTCGAAGGCCGCCAGAGCGTCGATGTGCGTGGTGCCGATGACCGGGTCGCCACCGATGCCGACGGCGGAGGAGAAGCCGATGTCACGGAGCTCGTACATCATCTGGTAGGTCAGCGTGCCGGACTTGGACACGAGACCGATGCGGCCGGGCTTGGTGATGTCGCCCGGGATGATGCCGGCGTTGGACTGGCCGGGGGTGATCAGGCCGGGGCAGTTCGGGCCCACGATCCGGGTCTTGTTGCCCTTGGCCTTCGCGTACGCCCAGAAGGCGGCGGAGTCGTGGACCGCGATGCCCTCGGTGATCACGACGGCCAGCGGGATCTCGGCGTCGATGGCCTCGACGACGGCGGCCTTGGCGAAGGCCGGCGGCACGAAGAGGACGGAGACGTCGGCCCCGGTCTTCTCCATCGCCTCGGCGACGGAGCCGAAGACCGGTACCTCGGTGCCGTCGAAGTCGACGGAGGTGCCCGCCTTGCGGGGGTTCACGCCACCGACGATGTTGGTGCCGTCGCCCAGCATGAGCTTGGTGTGCTTCATGCCCGTGGCACCGGTCATGCCCTGGACGATGACCTTGCTTTCCTTGGTCAGGAAGATAGCCATGTGTTTCTGACCTCGTCCCTTACTTCGCAGCCGCGAGCTCGGCGGCCTTGTCGGCCGCGCCGTCCATGGTGTCCACGCGCTGCACGAGCGGGTGGTTGGCGTCCGACAGGATCTTGCGACCCAGCTCCGCGTTGTTGCCGTCGAGGCGCACGACGAGCGGCTTGGTGACCTCTTCGCCCTTCGAGGCGAGCAGGGCCAGGGCCTGGACGATGCCGTTGGCGACCTCGTCACAGGCGGTGATGCCACCGAAGACGTTGACGAAGACGGACTTGACGTCGGGGTCGCCGAGGATGATCTCGAGACCGTTCGCCATGACCTCGGCGGAGGCGCCGCCGCCGATGTCGAGGAAGTTGGCGGGCTTCACGCCGCCGTGGTTCTCACCGGCGTACGCGACGACGTCGAGGGTGCTCATGACGAGCCCCGCGCCGTTGCCGATGATGCCGACCTCGCCGTCGAGCTTGACGTAGTTGAGGTTCTTGGCCTTCGCGGCAGCCTCGAGCGGGTTGGCTGCGGCGTGGTCCACGAACTCCTCGTGGCCCGGCTGCCGGAACTCGGCGTTCTCGTCGAGCGAGACCTTGCCGTCGAGGGCGAGGACGCGGCCGTCGGCGACCTTGGCCAGCGGGTTGACCTCGATGAGGAGCGCGTCCTCCTCGATGAAGGACTTCCACAGCGTCACGAGGATCTCGGCGACCTGCTCCGCGACCTCGGCCGGGAACTTCGCCTGCGCGACGATCTCGCGGGCCTTCTCGATGGAGACGCCCTCGTTGGCGTCGACCGGGACCTTGGCAAGGGCCTCGGGGGTCTTCTCGGCGACCTCCTCGATGTCCATGCCGCCCTGCACGGACGCCATGGCGAGGAAGGTGCGGTTGGTGCGGTCGAGGAGGTACGAGACGTAGTACTCCTCGGCGATCTCGGGCGCGGTCTCGGCGATCATCACCTTGTGGACCGTGTGGCCCTTGATGTCCATGCCGAGGATGTCCGTCGCGCGGGCGACGGCCTCGTCCGGGGTGGCTGCCAGCTTCACGCCGCCGGCCTTGCCACGGCCGCCGACCTTCACCTGCGCCTTGACGACCGAACGGCCGCCCAGACGCTCGGTTGCCTCGCGCGCCGCCTCAGGCGTGTCGATGACTTCACCGGCCAGCACCGGTACACCGTGCTTGGCGAAGAGGTCCCTCGCCTGGTACTCGAACAGGTCCACGCGCGTCCGTCCCTTTTCTCATGATCGCGGTTCGTTGTCTGCGTGGGCGTGCCGCGAAGGGCAACGTGACTGCGCTGTCACAAGGGAGGCGTACACGGTGTCCGTGGACGCGGCATGTCCGCCTCGCAGGTTATCCCCGTGGGACGTGGGTCCCTAAATCGCAGATCACACCTGAGCGGTGATACCGGTCACAGATCGCCCTGGTGGCGGGGTCGGAGACGGGCGGCCCCCACCCCAATGGGGACCGCCCGTGAACGTCCGTGGAGCGTCGGCTCTGCGACTGCTCCGGACCGCTGCTCTGCGACTGCTTCAGACCGCTTGTGGACCTTCCGACCCGCCGGTCGGTGAGATGCCCTGGGCGGTCAGGCCGTCAGAGGCCCTGGCCCTGGGTCAGACCTCGTCCTGTACCGGATCCTCGTCAGAGGCCCTGGGCCAGACCTCGTCAGAGGCCCTGGGCCAGGTGCGACGCGTAGCCCGGGGTGACGGCCGTGCCCAGGCCCTGCACGCCCGAGACCGCGTTGCCGGCCAGCGGGGTCGTGTAGACCGTGCCCGTCAGGTCCTGCGCGAACGGCTGGACCTCGGAGACGACGCCGCCGGCGAACGGCTGCACGTCCCCGACCACGCCCTGCGCGAGCGTGCCCGCGCTGCCGCCGACGCCGTACGCGACCGGCTCGACGTGGTCCACCACGGTGTCCACGAGCGGCTGGACCGAGCCGACGACGCCGCCCGCGAAGGGCTGCACCTCGGAGACGACCCCGCCGGCGAACGGCTGGACCTCGGAGACGACGCCGCCGGCGAACGGCTGCACGTCCCCGACCACACCCTGCGCGAGGCCGCCGACGTCGCCGACCGCCTGGCCGGCGACCGGGACGACGCCGTCGACGGCGCGCGCCGCGATGGGCGGCAGGGTGTCCTGCGCGGCCGCGTCCACGACGGGGGCGGCGTCGGCCGCCACGCCCTGGGCGTAGCCCTGAGCGTGGGCGGGGGCCTGCTCGAGGTCGGGGGCGAAGGCGGAGAGCGGACCGAAGAGGTAGTCGATCTCGCCCTGCACGTCGGCGGTTTCGGCGGCGGTGTCGGCGGTGGCAGTGGCGGCGACGTGGTTCTTGACGTCCGCGGCGGCCGTCTTGACGTCTGCGGCGGCGGTCTTGACGTTGCTGACGTCGACGGCCTGCTGGAGGTCGGCGTCCTTGGCGTCCTTGGCGACCTCGACGGCGTCGACCTGCTTCAGATCCACGTCCTTGACGTCCTTGACGTCCTCTACGGCGTCGGCCGCCTGGTCGGGCGTGGACAGCGGTACGGAGACGGGCAGCTCGTCGGCGCTTGCCGCGGCGGTGCCCAGGGCCCACATACCGGTGGCCGTGGCGGCGACGGCTATGGAACGGCGAATGTTCTTGTGCATGCTTGCGTCAATTCCTTCGAATTCGTTCGGCAGTCCGGAACTATCCGGTTGGCGGGCAGACCTGTCCCGCCCCCGCGCGGCAGGTCTTGTGCGGGGGAAAGGGCTGCCCTAGCCGGGGAATTCGAGGATTTCGCGTGGCCGCTCACGGGTCGGCGGCTCGGTCGCCGCCCCGCCCGCGCCGGGTATGAGCACAAGGGCCGCGCCGTCTGCGAGCGCCGCCGCGGGCTGGTCGCCCTTGCGCGGTGTGTGCGTCTCGCCCGACTGCTGCATCGCGCCGTGCGCGAAGTCGCACGGCCTGGTGGGCGCCGGGGCGGGCGCGGGCACAGGCGCGCGGACGGCGAGCCGCCCGAACAGCGAGGCGTCGCCCCGCTCCGCTGCGACCGGCCAGACGCCGACGACGATCCCCTGCGGAACACCGGCCCGTGCCGCCCGCTCCGCCGCGCTCGAGTCCGCGGACTGGTTGGCGGTCTGGTCTGCGGTCTGGTCCACGGGGCGCTCGGCCGTACGACCCAGACCCGCGTCGACGCCGGGAGGCGTCACGACGGAAGGGGCCGAGGGCTCGAAGGGGAAGGAGGGCGGACCGGGCAGGGAGGGCACGGCATTCGCGTACGGCATCGACGCGGCCGCCGACCGGAGAGGCTCGGCGACGCCCTGCACGACGCCCGCGACCGGCTTCGCCGCCTTGCGGACGGCGTCGACGGCGTGGCGGGGCTGAAGGGATTCGACGGATTCGAGGGCGGCGTCGACTGTGCCAGCGGTATCGATGGCCCCGGCGACGTCGACATCGACGGCTCCGGCGACATCGACGGTGTCGGCGACGTCGAGGACGCCGGCGTGACCGACCGCCTCCGCGTCGACCGCGTCCACGTCGACCGCGTCGACCGGAACCAGCGACCGCGCCGCCTCGACCGAGTCCGCCGCCACGCGCCGTACTTGCTCGCGCGGCGCGGCGGTCGCGCCCAGCTCGGCCTCGACGGTTGTCGGCGCCGGGGACTCCGCCGCCTGCGCCTGACCGCCGAAGAGGAAGCCGAACGCCAGGAGCCCGCCGAGGAACAGCACCGCCCGCAGCGCATGCCGATCAGCGGCCGCCCGGCGCAGCGCGCACAGGACGGCAGCAGAACGAGCCACTGCGGCAGACATGGTGGGACGGGCCTTCCCGGTCGGCGGAAGCGAACCTTCCGCGGGGATCGGGGTCGATGCTCGCACGAGCATCCGGGGTCGACGCAAGTCCTTGGTTACTGATGGGTCACCATGTCCGGTATGGGCAGTGGTCGCTTCTCGATCGCCGCCGCCATGACGTCCGGGAAAAGGTCCGGAGTGCAGGCGAAGGCCGGTGCGCCGAGCGCGCCGAGGGCGGCCGCGTGCTCGCGGTCGTACGCCGGCGTCCCCTCGTCCGAGAGCGCGAGCAGCGCCACGAACTGCACGCCCGACGCCTTCATCGCCGCGACCCGCTTGAGCATCTCGTCCCGTATGCCGCCTTCGTAGAGGTCGCTGATCAGCACGACGACCGTGTCGGCGGGGCGGGTGATCTGCGACTGGCAGTACGCGAGCGCCCGGTTGATGTCCGTGCCGCCGCCGAGCTGAGTGCCGAACAGGACGTCCACGGGGTCGTCCAGCTGGTCGGTGAGGTCGACGACGGCGGTGTCGAAGACGACGAGGCGGGTGGCGATGGAGCGCATCGACGCGAGGACCGCGCCGAACACGGAGGCGTAGACGACGGACGCGGCCATCGACCCCGACTGGTCGATGCAGAGCACCACGTCCTTCTTCACGGACTGGGACGCCCGGCCGTACCCGATGAGCCGCTCGGGCACGACCGTATGGAACTCGGGCAGGTAGTTCTTGAGGTTGGCGCGGATCGTGCGGTCCCAGTCGATGTCCCGGTGCCGTGGCCGGCTCACCTTCGCCGAACGGTCGAGCGCCCCCGTGAGCGTGGACCGCGTGCGGGTGGCGAGCCGCTTCTCCAGATCGTCGACGACCCTGCGCACGACTGCTCTGGCCGTCTCCTTGGTCGTCTCGGGCATGGCCTTGTTGAGCGAGAGCAGGGTGCCGACGAGGTGGACGTCCGCCTCGACGGCCTCCAGCATCTCCGGCTCCAGCAGCAGCGTGGACAGGCCGAGGCGGTCGATGGCGTCGCGCTGCATGACCTGGACGACGGAGCTGGGGAAGTACGTGCGGATGTCGCCGAGCCAGCGGGCGACCGAGGGCGCGGACGCCCCGAGCCCGGCGGAGCGGCCGCCGGTGCGGTTGTCGGGGCTCCTGCCCGTGCCGCCGCGGCCGTTGCCGTAGAGGGCGGTGAGCGCGCCGTCCATCGACGCGTCGACGCCGGAGAGCGCGCAGCCGGTCCCGTCCGCGTCCTCGCCGCCCAGCACAAGCCGCCACCGCCGCAGCCGCTCGTCCCCGGCCTCCTTCTCCGTCTCCGTCTGCTTCCCCGGTCCCGTCCCTGTCTCCGTCTGCTTCACCCTCCCCGTCCCCGTCTCCGTCTGCATCCCCGTCTCCCCCTGCGCCTCCGCGGCGCTCGCCGGGGCCGCCTGGCTCACCGGACTCGTCGTGCTCATCGGGCCACCCCCGCAAGGTCGTCGTCGTCGATTCCGAGCAGCAGCTGGAGGACCGGCAGCACCGCGTCCGCCCGCGGCCCGTCCAGACCGTGGCCGAACCCCGGGACCCCGCCCGTCTCGGTGTGCGTCCGGCCCGCCGCCGTCGCCGGGCCGCGCCGGACCAGCTCGCCCAAGGTGCGCCGTACGCCCGGCTCGTACGCCGAGAAGGTGCGGCGCAGCAGTGGCAGCACGTCGGTGAAGGCGTCCGCCGGCACACCGGTGAGCCAGGCGTCGACGAGCCCGAGCAGCCGCTCGTCGTGCACCAGCAGCATTCCGCCGCCGGAGGCGCCGCCGACGAAGCCCTCGACCCAGGCGGCCGCGTCGGGCGGCGGCGTGCCGGGCGAGAGCGCGAGGCTCATGAGCCGCGCGGCCTCGTCCTCCTCGAGCCGGCCGTCGTCCAGGAGCAGCCGGGCGGCCCGGCCCCGGATCACGCCGGGCACGGCGTCCCGTTCGGCGAGCCGCCGCAGCACGGCGCCCCACCGCTCCCCCAGCTCCTCGGCGCCGGGCAGCAGCCCTATCGCGCCGTGCACGCCGTCCAGATGGCCGCGCATCTCGGCCGCGCCGTCCGCGTCGAGCCCGGCGCAGGCGGGCGGCAGTCCGACGCAGACCCGCTCGGCGAGTCCGGCCGCGACCTCCCCCAGGGCGGCCGTGTCCGTGGACCGCACGTCGCCGTAGCGCAGGGAGCGGGCGAGAGCGGGCAGCGCCTGGGCGAGATGGCCGACGTCGGAGTCGAGCGCGGCCCGGTCGGCGAGGCACCGCATCACCACGGGCAGGGCGTCGGGCAGTTCGGCCAGCAGGCACTGCTCGGCGAGCGCGGTGACGTCGGCGAGCGCGGTCGCGGACACGGCCTGGGACTCGGCCTTGGCCGTGGCGGCGGAGAGCACGGTGGTGCCCCACACCCCGGCCTCGGCGACCCGGACGTAGAGCTCGGGCTCCCAGCGCAGCCGCCAGCTCTCCCGGAACGTGCCGGTGCTCCCCCGCCCCGTCACCGGCTCGCCCCACCCGATCGACAGCAGCCGCAGCCGGTGCAGCAGCCGGCTCTTGGCGGCGTCGTTCTCCTTGCGCAGGTCGAGGTCCGCCTCCCGCTCCAGCGCCTCCGGCTTGAGCCGCAGGCTGCGCTGGAGGCGGGCGAGGTCCCGCTGCAACGGCACGGCGGGCGCGGCCTCGGGGACCTCCCCGAGCACGTCCCCGACGACGAGCCGGTCCCGTACGAGGTCGAGCGGCACGTCGGAGCCGTCGCACATCACGGCCCGTATGGCGTCCGTCGTCTCGGTCAGGCCGGCCAGCGGCCGTCCCCGCATCGCGGCGAGGGTCTCGGCCAGCCGGACGGCCTCGATGACGTGGGCGGAGGAGACCATCCGGTCCTCGTCCCGCAGCAGTCCGGCGACCTTGGTCATCCAGCGCTCGACGGGCCGGTCGGGCGCGCCGAAGAGATGGCCGTACCAGCCGGGCGAGTCGATGCCCGCGCCATAGCCGCTGTGCCGGGCGAGCCTGCGGTGCGTCCAGGGCACCCAGGTCATCTCCGTCTTGACCTTGGGCAGCCCTTTCAGCAGGGCCTTGTCGGCGGCGACGGTGGTCTTCTCCTGGAGCGCGGGCACATGCCACGCTCCGCAGACGACGGCGACCTCTTCGCCGAACTCCTTGCGCGCGGCGCGCAGTTGGAGTCGCATATGGGCCTCCCGGACGAGGTCCCGGTCGTGCCCGCCGTGTCCGTACGCCTCCCGGAGGGCGGTCATGGCCTCCGCGAGCACGGCGAAGGGAGCGCGCGGATCGGTCTCGTCGCCGGCACCAGCACCAGCACCGCGATGCTCGACGACGTCCTCCCACCAGCGCTCGGGGTCGTCGTACCCGGCGGTCTTGGCGAGCACGCCGATCGGATCGACGCGCAGCCCGCCCCCGGACCCCCCTCCCGCCTCCCCCTCTTCCCCCTTCTCCTCTCCTGCCTCTTCTCGCTCCGCTGTCTCTTCGGCCGCTGTCAGCGCCAGCGAGTGCGCCGCGGGCAGGTCCATGAAGCGCACCGGCGCCCCGTGGCCGAGCGCCCAGCGCAGGGCGACCCACTCCGGGGAGAACTCGGCCAGCGGCCAGAACGCCGCCCGGCCCGGGTCGTCCACCGCGTGCGCGAGCAGGGCCACCGGCGGACGCATCTGCTCGTCCTGAGCGAGGGCGAGCAGGGCGTCCGCTTCGGGCGGCCCCTCGATCAGCACGGCCGCCGGG
Source organism: Streptomyces sp. NPDC051907 (assembly GCF_040681075.1). Classification (NCBI taxonomy): domain Bacteria; kingdom Bacillati; phylum Actinomycetota; class Actinomycetes; order Kitasatosporales; family Streptomycetaceae; genus Streptomyces; species Streptomyces sp. NPDC051907. The sequence continues at coordinate 8,495 of NZ_JBFAYB010000005.1, forward strand.
GACGCCGCATCGAGCGCGGCCCGCACCGCCCGCGCCGAGCCCGGCCCATGGTGGCGGACGCCGAGCAGCAGAGGCCCGGTCATACGCTCACCTCGCGGCAGGCGCGGTAGAAGTCCTTCCAGCCGTCGCGCTCGCGGACCACCGTCTCCAGATACTCCTGCCAGACGACCCGGTCCGCCGCCGGGTCGCGCACGACCGCGCCGAGGATGCCGGCCGCCACGTCGCCGGGGCGCAGGACGCCGTCGCCGAAGTGGGCGGCGAGCGCGAGACCGTTGGTGACGACGGAGATCGCCTCGGCCGTGGAGAGCGTGCCCGAGGGCGACTTGAGCTTGGTGCGGCCGTCGGCGGAGACGCCGTCCCGCAGCTCCCGGAAGACGGTGACGACGCGGCGGATCTCCTCCAGCCCCTCGGGCGCCGCGGGCAGGTCGAGGGAGCGCCCGATCTGGTCGACGCGCCGCGACACGATGTCGACCTCGGCCTCGGGCGTGGCGGGCAGGGGCAGCACGACGGTGTTGAACCGGCGGCGCAGGGCGCTGGAGAGGTCGTTGATCCCGCGGTCCCGGTCGTTGGCGGTGGCGATGAGGTTGAAGCCGCGGACGGCCTGGACCTCCTGGCCCAGCTCCGGGACGGGCAGGGTCTTCTCGGACAGGATCGTGATCAGCGAGTCCTGCACGTCGGCCGGGATGCGGGTGAGCTCCTCGACGCGTGCGGTCATGCCCTCGGACATGGCGCGCATGACGGGGCTGGGCACGAGCGCGTCGCGGCTGGGGCCGTGGGCGAGCAGCTGGGCGTAGTTCCAGCCGTACCGAATGGCTTCCTCGGGCGTGCCGGCCGTGCCCTGGACGAGCAGGGTGGAGTCGCCGCTGACGGCGGCGGCGAGATGCTCGGAGACCCAGGTCTTGGCGGTGCCCGGCACGCCGAGGAGCAGCAGCGCGCGGTCGGTGGCGAGCGTGGTGACGGCGACTTCGACGATCCGGCGCGGCCCTACGTACTTGGGCGTGATCACGACGCCGTCGGGGAGGGTCCCGCCGAGGAGATAGGTGGCGACGGCCCAGGGCGAGAGCTTCCATCGGGCGGGCCGCGGCCGGTCGTCGGCCGCGGCGAGCGCCTTGAGCTCGTCGGCGAAGGCGTCCTCGGCGTGCGGTCGCAGCGCCTCGGCTCCGGTTTCGGACACGGTCATGGATCCCCCTCCAGATCGTCGACCAGATCGATCGACCCGATGTGGGATCCACCGTGCACCATGCCACTGACAATCGACCGTCGGCCGACCGTCTGCGCAGGTCAGCGCCTCAATGAGGCCGCCTCGCGGAGGAGTTGGACCGGGAGCTACTCGACGATCGGGGAGACCGCGATGCAGCCGGCCGCGGCCGCCAGGCCCTCGCCCTTCTCCTCCTTGATGACCTTGCCCTTGTACGTGATCTTGCACGCGACCTCGGACCCGGAGAGGTCCGCCGCGGCCGGCATGACGCCGGGCGGCATGATCCCGCGCAGCGTGACCGTCTTCTTCCACGGCAGCGTCGGCTTCTGCACCGTCTCGATCTTCGGGTCCGTCGCCTTGCCGCCGCCGGCGTGGAAGTCGATCGAGTCGACGTTCTTGCCGGTGACCTCGTACGTGACCTCGTACGTCTCGTTCGTGGCCTTGTCGACGGCGTCGACGGCCTCCGAGCAGGAGGAGAGGCTGAGCGCCAGGCCTGCGACGGCGACCGCGCAGACGGCGGTGCGGATGGAGCGGTTCATCGGGGACCCCCGGATCGTGAGGCTGAGACCTGCAATCAATCGCAAAGAAAAGGTAAAGTCAAATCGCCGCGCAAGCCCATCAAACCGCAGGTCAGGGCCCGTTGTCAGTGGCGCGCCGTAACGTCTTGGACATGAATCAGCAGGGGGTGCGCTGGACGTCGGAACAGGTGCTGGCACTGGCTCCTGACGACGCGTCACGCAGAGCGGGTACCAGACTCGGCACGGCCGGGCCGTGGTCGAGCGCGGGCAGCAGCAGCTCGGGGGCCGTGTGGGGCCTGTGCAAGGGCAGCGGCAGCAGGCCGTATCAAACGATCGTGGACACCGCCGGGCCGGCGTACAAGTGCAGTTGCCCGAGCCGGAAGTTCCCGTGCAAGCACGCGCTGGGGCTGCTGCTGCTCTGGGCCGCGGACGAGGAGGCGGTGCGGGACTCCACGGCGCCGGACTGGGCCGAGGAGTGGCTGGAGGGGCGCGGAAAGCGCACCGCGGGCCAGGAGCAGGGCGACGCGGGCGCGCCCGCGAAGGCGGCGGACCCGGAGGCGGCCAGACGCCGGGCCGAGCGCCGGGCCGCGCGGATCGCCGCGGGGGCCACGGAGCTCGAGCAGCGGCTGGCCGATCTGCTGCGCGGCGGCCTCGCCACGGCCGAGCAGGCGGGGTACGGCCTGTGGGAGGAGACCGCGGCCCGCATGGTCGACGCCCAGGCCCCTGGACTGGCGGGCCGGGTGCGGGAGTTGGGGGCGATCCCCGGCTCGGGTCCGGGCTGGCCGGTCCGGCTGCTGGAGGAGTGCGCGCTGATCCACCTCCTGGACTCGGCCTGGCTGGGCGTCGACCGGCTGCCGGAGCCGCTCGCGGCGACCGTGCGCACCAGAGTCGGCCTCACCTCGCCCGCCGACGGCGCGCCCGTCCGGGACCACTGGCTGGTCCTCGCGCAGTACGACACGTCCGACGGCAAGCTGACCACGCGCCGCATATGGCTGTACGGACAGGAGTCCGGGCGCACGGCGCTGCTGCTCTCCTTCGGAGCTGCCGGCCGCTCCCCGCAGCAGGCGCTGCCGGTGGGGCTGACGGTCGACGCCGAGCTGACGCCGCACACGGGGGCGGGGCAGCTGCGGGCGGAGTGGGGCGAGCAGTTCGGCGGCCCGGTCCCGATCGCCTCGCCGCCGCCGGGCGGTCCGGTCGAGGCGGCCGTCGCGGCGTACGGCCGGGCGCTGCGGGAGGACCCCTGGCTGGACTCCTGGCCGGTGACGCTGAGCGAGGTCATACCCATCCCGTCGCGGGACGGCTGGCAGCTGGCCGACGCGGTCGGCGAGTCCGCGCTGCCCATAGCCCCCGCCGCGCTCTCGCGGCCCGGACTGTGGCGGCTGGCCGCGCTCTCCGCCGGGCGGCCGGTGACGGTCTTCGGCGAGTGCGGCCACCGGGGGTTCAACCCCCTCGCGGCCTGGTCCGAGGACGCCTCCGAGACCGTCCCGCTGACCTGAACGACGTCCCGGAAACGCAACGCATGCCCGCACGCATCTCTGCACGCATCTCTGCACGCACGTCCGCAACCACGTCCGCCCGCATGTCTGCACGCACGGAGAGGGAGGCCGCCATGACCAGTACCGCCGCCAGCCATTCCCCCTGGGAAGAGCTCGTCACCTCGGCCCTGCTCGGCACGGACCGCCGTACCCCGCCCGCGGGACTCGTGCCGCCGGGCAAGGACGCGCCGGCCGCGCTGTTGGACGCCGCGGCGCTGCACACCGTGCGACGCCGGGCCGGACTGCTGCCCGCGCCGGCCGCCGAACGGCCGGAGCCCGCGGCCCACGACCCGCGTCCGCAGCTGCCCGCGGCGGCCCGGCGACGGCTCGCCCAGCTGCTCGCCGACCGGTCGGCCTCCTCCGGTGCGGGAGGCCGGCGGGGCTCGGCCCCCGATCTGACCGAGCTGCTCCCGCAGTGGCTGGCCACGGCCAACGAACACGGGTACCAGGCACCGGCGTCCACACTGCCCGCGCTGCTGGACGCGGCCCGCGCCCGCACGGACCTGCGTCCGCAGGCCCTCGCGTTCGCCGGGCCGCTCGGGCTGTGGCTGGCCCGGCTCAACCCGGAGTGGAAGTACGCGCTGCGCGGCGCGTCCGGCGGGTCGGCGCTGCCGGACCCCGGGGACGCGGCGGCTGTCCAGCGGCTATGGGAGGAGGGCCTGTTCGCCGAACGGGTCGCGCTGCTGACGTCGGTGCGGCGCCGCGACGCGGCGGCGGCGCTCGCTCTGCTGCGCACCACCTGGGCGACGGAACGGGCGGAGGACCGGCTGATGTTCCTCGACTCGCTGCGCACCGGCCTGACGGACGCGGACGAGGAGTTCCTCGAACAGGCCCTGTCCGACCGCAGCCGCAATGTCCGCGCCACGGCGGCGGAGCTCCTGTCGGCGCTGCCGCACTCCGCGCTGGCCGCGCGCATGGCGGCGCGGGCGGCGTCGTGCGTCAGCCTGGACCGCAGCGGCGACGGGACGGGGGCGGCGATATCCGTCGAGGCGCCGCACGAGTGCGATGCGGACATGCAACGGGACGGGGTCTCCCCGAACCCGCCCTCCGGCCGGGGCGAACGGTCCTGGTGGCTCGGCCAGCTGGTCGAGGCGGCGCCCCTTGCCACCTGGCAGGGCCGGCTCGGCGGGCGCACGGCGGAGGAGATCGTCGCTCTGCCCGTCGCGGACGACTGGGGCGACGAGCTCCACGCGGCATGGTGCCGGGCGGCGGTCCGCCAGCGCGACGCCCACTGGTCCCGCGCCCTGCTCGGCGCACCGGGCGTCCCACCGGCGTCCGGCCCCGGCACGACGTCCCTCGCCGAACGGGCGAAGCTGCTGGCAACGCTGCCGGAGCCGGAACGCGCGCAATGGGTGGCGGAGTTCATCGCGGCGCACGGCCTCTCGGAGGCGTTCCAGCTGCTCGGGGTCTGCGCGGTGCCCTGGGCGGAGCCCCTGGGCCGATCGGTCGTCGACGCCCTGGACATCGCCCGCGACGCGGGCAGCTACCCCTGGAGCTTCAGCGGAGTGATGGGCCTGGCCGAACGCTGTCTTTCCCCAGAGGAGGCCCCCCGCCTGGAGATCCTGACGACAACCCCAGACGAACGGGAAGGGGCGTCGCCGGGGGCGGGGGGCTACTGGTCGGAGGCGTTTCAGAGGCTGGTGTCGACGTTGAGGCTGAGGGCGGAGATGGGGGTGGAGCTGGGGGCGGTTCTCTCCCCCACCCCGCCCCTCCCCTGAACTGGGGGCAGGCCCCCGGGCGACCCCGCGTGCCCAGGTGCCCGCACCAAACAGGACCGGCTGCCCCGGGCAGCCCAGGAGGACCCGCACCAAGCAGGACCGGCTGTCCCGGGCAGCTCAAGCGCCCGCGCTCGGGTGAATCCTCAGGCTGGAGCGGGCCAGACCCGCACCGACGAGACCCCCGCGCGAGCCCCTACGCTTCCGCAGACTCCCTCACGTTCTCGTTCACCCACGTTACGATCGACGCCGTCGTCGCTCCCGGTGTGAAGATCTCCGCCACGCCCTTCTCCTTGAGCGGGGCGATGTCCGCCTCCGGGATGATGCCGCCGCCGAAGACCTTGATGTCCTCCGCCTCGCGCTCCTTCAAAAGGTCGATTACCTTCGCAAAGAGCGTGTTGTGCGCGCCGGAGAGGATCGAGAGGCCGATCGCGTCCGCGTCCTCCTGGATCGCCGTGTCCACGATCTGCTCGGGGGTCTGGTGGAGGCCCGTGTAGATGACCTCCATGCCCGCGTCGCGCAGCGCACGCGCGATCACCTTGGCCCCGCGATCATGGCCGTCGAGACCCGGCTTGGCGACCACCACGCGGATCGGACCAGTCACACCCATCACTGCCTCCACATACCGACTGCGCCGCCTTGGGCACGGGGCCCCGCGCCTGCCAGGGCCGGGGAGTGAACGAACGTTATCTCCAGCATCCCGCAACGCGCCGTTTCGCGGAGGATAGCGAGGGGGAAATCACACGTGGGACATGTTCGCTATGCGTCGTACCCGTATCGGGCAGTGCACAAGCCGCTCCGGGCAACGTCGCGAGGGAGCCGCTACAGGGTCGTCGCGTCACCGCGCCGTCAGCCGCGCGGCGCGGTGATGCGACCCCGTTGGCACCGGCCCGCACCGGGCCGGTCGCCAGAGCCTGAGCGGCATCCCATGAGGGCACACACGGGGGACGGAGGCGTCCTTCGCGTGCCGTTCGGGAGGTCGGCCATGAAGGTTTTCCCCTTCATCCCACTGTGTCTGCGCCACGTCCGGAGCCTGGGAATCTCCGCCGCTCTGCTCCGGGCCACCGCCCTTGAGCTGGCCATTCTCGCCGGACACCTGCTGCTCTACCCCTCCGGCCTCGCCCCAGAGCGCCGCACCCCCAGCCCGAAGCCGCTGGAGCAGGCCCCCAGCCGCACCGCGCGCAGCCGTCAGACCACCGACCCAGCCCCGGACCACCTCCACGCCCCCACCCCCGACCCCACCGACGCGCCCGCGCCCCTCCCCGTACCCCTCGCCGAGGCCACCGCCCTGCCCACCAGCGGCCCGGAGCGCCCGCCCGCCGTCCTGCTCCACGGGTTCGTCGACAACCGCTCCGTGTTCATCCTTCTGCGCCGCTCCCTCGCCCGGTACGGCTGGCGGCACCTCGAGTGCCTGAACTACTCCCCGCTGACCTGCGACATCCGCACCGCCGCCGAGCTGCTCGGCCGCCATATCGAGGAGATCTGCACCCGCACCGGGCACCGCGAGGTCGACATCGTCGGGCACAGCCTGGGCGGCCTGATCGCCCGGTACTACGTGCAGCGACTCGGCGGCGACCAGCGGGTACGCATCCTCGTCACCCTCGGCACCCCGCACTCCGGCACGGCCGTCGCCCCGCTCGCCAGCGCCCACCCGATCGTCCGCCAGATGCGCCCCGAGTCCTCCGTGATTCAGGAGCTGCGCAGGCCGGCCCCCGGCTGCCGGACCCGGTTCGTGAGCTTCTGGAGCGATCTGGACCAGATCATGGTCCCCATCGAGACGGCCTGCATCGACCACCCCGACCTCATCGCCGAGAACGTGAGGGTGAGCGGAATCGGGCATCTCGCCCTCCCCGTGCACCCCGCCGTCGCGGCGGGCATCCGCCAGGCACTCGAGTCGACCGAGCCCGCGGCCGGAGCGTCCGGAGCGGTCTCCGTCGCCTGACTCGACCGCCGTCCCAGACGACCGCTCATCGAACATATTTCGAACGTACGGCCAAAGCTCTGCCCGCAAGCGCCGAAAGGCCGCCGAATGCCCGTTTCCTGATTGCCTAAAACCAGCGGAAGATTGTCGACGTCCTATACCGCCGGGTACAGTCGCGGCCACTGCTTTCCTCTGGGACCCCACCCCTCCGCAGTCCGGGGCCCAGACCCAGGTCCTGCTGCCGAGGCGAGAGAGAAGTTGGTGAACGACCAGCACGCCCACGCCGGGTACGTCGGATACGACGCGTACACCACAGGCAGCTTCGAGACAGACCCGCTGTTCGGCGCCCTTCCGGGGAGCTACGAGGCGGGGCACAGCGGTCAGTACGACGCGACGCAGTGGACCACCGGTTCCCACCAGATCGCCGGCTACGACGCCTACGCAGCGCCGCAGGCGCCGCAGTCGCAAGAGACGCAGCACGCCCAACAGACGCAGCAGGCCGCTCAGTACGACACCACGGGACAGTGGGACGCCAGCGCCTGGAACCAGTCGACGCAGACGGGCCAGTACGAGACGGCCGCGGCCACATTCGCGTACGACACCACCGGGCAGTGGGCGGCGCCCGCCTTCGACACCGGGACGTACGACGCGACCGCCTGGAACACCGGCGCGGAGACCGGCTACCAGGGCTACGAAGAGGTCGTCGTACCGCACCAGTACACGCCTGAGCATGAGTTCACGGCCGAGCCCGCCTTCGAGGGCGTCGAGGCCTTCCAGGCCACCGCCCAGTTCGAGGCTCTTCCGGAGACCGAGGCCGAGCCCGAGCCGCAGGCCGAGTTCAACGCCCCCTTCGACGCCGAGTACGACAACGGCGAGTACAACGCCGAGTTCAGCCCTGAGTTCAACGCCGACCTCAACGCCGACTTCGACGCCGACGCGCAGGTCGGCCCCGAGGGCGAGTTCGACGCGGACGTGGACACCGCCCAGGACGCGGCCCCGGACGCGAACGCGGACTCCGAGACCATCACCCCGGTCGTCCCCGTCACCCCCCGGCCCGTCCGCCGTGCCGGCGGCAGCCGCGGCCGACGCCGTACGCCCGCCAAGCGCTCCGCCCTCCTCACCGTCGCCGTGCCCTCCGCCTGCGTCATGGGCGTCGCCGGCATCGCCGCCGCGTCCGTGGGCGGCCTGACCGGCGGCAGCGAGAGCAAGAACGACAACAAGACCAACCTGGCGGCCGCCGACCCGGCCGCCGTCAAGCCTGCCGCCGCGAACAACAAGATGGACACGCAGCTCGCCGCTCTCAGCGCCGACGCCCGCGACTTCGGCAGCCGCGCCTCGCGCACCCAGGAGCGCATCGACCTCAAGGCGCGCCAGGAGGCGGACCGCAAGAAGCGCGAGGAGGAGGCCAAGCGCCGCGAGGCGCTGCGCCCCAAGTTCGTGCTGCCGGTCAAGCAGAACGGTCTCAGCGCGTACTACGGCCAGGCGGGCGTCAACTGGATGTCCGTGCACTCCGGCATCGACTTCCCCGTGTCGTACGGCACGGAGGTCATGGCCGCGACCGACGGCACCGTGCGCACCCAGTGGAACAGCGCCTACGGCAACATGGCCATCGTGACGGCGGCCGACGGCACCGAGACCTGGTACTGCCACCTCAGCAGCACCAAGATCCGCTCGGGCTCCGTCAAGGCCGGTGACGTCATCGCGTACTCGGGCAACTCCGGCAACTCCACCGGACCGCACCTCCACTTCGAGGTGCGTCCCGGCGGCGGTTCGGCGATCGACCCGCTCCCGTGGCTGCGCAGCCACGGCCTCGACCCGACGTAGAGCGACAGCCTCAAGCCACGGCCTGTCACCTCACTTCACGAGTCGACTGACACCACGAGTACGCACGTCACGAGTCAACTGACGCCACGAGCCGAGCCCGCGAGGCCGGCGGGAGGCCGAAGCCCCCCGCCAGGAGCCCTGAGCCCCCGCCCTCGTCAGAGCTTCTCGACCGGTGCGTACCGCAGCAGCAGTCGCTTCGGCTTCGCGTCCCCGAAGTCGATCGTCGCCTGCGCGTCCGCCCCCGCCCCCGTCACCTGCACCACGGTGCCCAGGCCGAACTGGTCGTGCGTGACCCGGTCGCCCACCACCAGCGAGATCACGGGCTTGTCGGTCGTCCGCCGGGTGGCGAAGCCCGAGGCTCCGCCCCCGCCGCCCGACCGGGAGCGCGAGGACGACAGCGCCGAGGCGATGCCCGAGGTGGGTCCCGCAGGCGCGGCCATCGGGCCCGTGCGCTTCCACTCCAGGTGCTTGCCCGGGATCTCCTCCAGAAAGCGCGACGGCGGGTTGTACGAGGGCTGGCCCCAGGCGCTCCGCATGGACGAACGCGTCAGATAGAGCCGCTCGCGGGCGCGCGTGATGCCGACGTACGCCAGGCGGCGCTCCTCCTCCAGCTCCTTGGACTGGCCGAGGGCCCGCATATGCGGGAAGACGCCGTCCTCCATGCCGGTCAGGAACACCACGGGGAACTCGAGGCCCTTGGCGGTGTGCAGGGTCATCAGCGTGATGACGCCGGAGCCGTCCTCGTCCTCGTCGGGGATCTGGTCGGAGTCGGCGACGAGCGCCACCTTCTCCAGGAACTCCGCGAGCGTGCCCGCGCCCTCGTCCTCGGCGCGCTCCTGCTCGAACTCGAGCGCCACGGCGGCCAGTTCCTGGAGGTTCTCGATGCGGGTCTCGTCCTGCGGGTCGGTGGACGCCTGGAGCTCGGCGAGGTAGCCGGTGCGCTCCAGGACGGCCTCCAGCACGACGGCGGGGCCCGCGCCGGAGTCGACGACCGTGCGCAGCTCCTCCATCAGGACGTTGAAGCGCTTGACGGCGTTGGCGGATCGGGCCGCCATGCCGTACGCCTCGTCCACGCGCCGCAGCGCCTGCGGGAAAGTGATCTTCTCGCGGAGCGAGAGGGCGTCGATCATCGCCTCGGCGCGATCGCCGATGCCGCGCTTGGGGACGTTCAGGATGCGGCGCAGCGGGACGTTGTCCTCGGGGTTGGCGAGGACGCGCAGATACGCCAGGACGTCCCGGACCTCCTTGCGCTCGTAGAAGCGCACGCCGCCGACGACCTTGTAGGGCAGGCCGACCCGGATGAAGATCTCTTCGAAGACGCGGGACTGGGCGTTCGTACGGTAGAAGACGGCGACGTCGCCGGCCTTCGCGTCGGCCGCGTCCGTCAGCCGGTCGATCTCGTCGGCGACGAACTGCGCCTCGTCGTGCTCGGTGTCGGCGACATAGCCGGTGATCTGCGCGCCCGCGCCGGCCTTGGTCCACAGGTTCTTCGGGCGGCGGCTCTCGTTCCGCTCGATGACGGCGTTGGCGGCGGAGAGGATCGTCTGCGTCGAGCGGTAGTTCTGCTCCAGCAGGATCGTCGTCGCGTCCGAGTAGTCCTCCTCGAACTGGAGGATGTTGCGGATGGTCGCACCGCGGAAGGCGTAGATCGACTGGTCGGCGTCGCCGACGACGCAGAGCTCGGCCGGCGGCAGGTCCTCCTGGCCGGCGCCCACCAGCTCGCGCACAAGGGTGTACTGAGCGTGGTTGGTGTCCTGGTACTCGTCGACCAGCACATGGCGGAAGCGGCGCTGGTAGTGCTCCGCGACGTCCGGGAACGCCTGGAGCAGGTGCACCGTGGTCATGATGATGTCGTCGAAGTCCAGGGCGTTGGCCTCGCGCAGCCGCGCCTGGTACATCCGGTACGCCTCGGCGAGCGTCTTCTCGAAACCTCCCCCAGAGCCTTCGGCCTGGGAGGTGCCCCCAACTGCCTGGTCGGCGAAGGTCTCCTCGTCGATCAGCTCGTTCTTCAGGTTCGAGATCTTGGCGCTGAAGGACTTCGGCGGGAACTTCTTGGGGTCGAGCTCCAGATCGCGGCAGACCAGGGCCATCAGCCGCTTCGAGTCCGCCGCGTCGTAGATCGAGAACGACGAGGTGAAGCCCAGCTTCTTGGACTCGCGGCGCAGGATGCGGACGCAGGCGCTGTGGAACGTCATGACCCACATGGCGTTGGCGCGCGGGCCGACGAGCTGCTCGACGCGCTCCTTCATCTCGCCGGCGGCCTTGTTGGTGAAGGTGATCGCCAGTATCTGCCCGGGGTGGACGCTGCGCGTGCCCAGCAGGTGCGCGATCCGGTGGGTCAGCACCCGGGTCTTGCCGGAGCCCGCGCCGGCCACGATGAGCAGGGGCGAGCCGGTGTGCACGACGGCGGCCCGCTGCTGCTCGTTCAGCCCCTCGAGCAGGGCGGCGGGGTCCACGACGGTGCGGGGGGCGCCGTCCCGGTGGTACGGATCCCGGGCCGGGGGCACGTCGAACGCGCCCTGGAAGAGATCGTCCGGAACCTGCTCCGGATCGGAGTCCTCGGGCGGCGGCGGGTGCTCCTCCGTGTGGGGCTGGAGGTCCGCCAGGAAGCTGTCGTCAAAGAGGCTGCTCATCGCTCTACGAGTCTAGGCGGCCGCACTGACAGCCCGCGGCCGCATTCGCATACGGCCCCGGTCGCGTCCGAATACGACGGGGAGCCGCGTCCGAATACGGGCGGGACCCGCGGCCGGATGCGGCTGGCTGGCGTGTCCGGACGCGGGCGGGGCGGGCCCTGAAGGGGCAGGGGCAGGCACTACGGGCCGGGGGCAGGTCTGGCCAGGCCAGGCCAGGCCACGGTCGTACGACGTCACGACCCGCGACCCCATGCCAGTACGCGGCGGCCAGGACCCCCCGCGCAGGCCCCAGGCTCCCTGCCCAGGCCGCACGCCCCAGCGCGCCGCACCCCGCCCGCCCCCGGCCGCTTGAAGCTCACAGCCTCACAGCCGCCTCACGGCCGCCGATCTCCCCTGACCCGGCGCCCGCGACCGGCTACGGCTCCTGGTTCTGCTGCTCCCGTTTCCTCATCACTTCCGGGTCCGGGTACAGATCTGCCACGTCGGCCGACGGCACGATCTCGGACGGCTGGGGCGGCACGACCTTCACCGGCTTGTCGACCTCGCTGAGCGTCAGCGAAACGGGCTCGTCGTCGATCTCGAACTCGATGGCCTGTGGAGCGGTCCCGCCCTTGACCGAGAGATAGACGGTCACCCCGTCGTCCTCGGGCTGCTGGACGAGCGGTATCAGCTTCTCCTCCGGCTTGTCCCGCGCCTCGTAGCGCGTCGTCCCGGGGTTCAGCCGCTTCGCCGACTCCACGCTCTCCGGGATGGAGGCGAAGCCGCGGTCGAGATCGCAGAGCCTGAGCGTCTCGTCGTCCTTCATCTCGCTCGGCGTCAGCTCGATCCACTTTCCGCGCGCCTTCTCGGCGGCGGGTTCGTACTTCGCCACCTGCTCCGGGCCGATCACGGTCGCGAGCTGTCGGTACTGCTTGAGCATCTCGTCGTCGAGGCGGATCCAGGCGCGCTCGCCGCGTTGCGCGATCACCTCGGTGAACGCGAAGGGGGCCTTCTCGGTCTTCCCCGCGCAGTTGCCGTCTCGGTCGCCGCGGAGGTCGTGTGCGGAGCTTTGCAACCTGGCCGACCGATACCCCTTCAACTCCTTGAGCGACTGCGACATCAGCCGCCCGTCGCTCTTCGGGTCGGGCGCGGAGCTCTCGCCGCCCTTCCCCGAGCTCTGCGACTCCTCCCCCGAGCCGCAGCCGCTCGCCACCGCCGCCAGTAAGGCCATGGCACACATTCCAGCCAAACCTGACTTTCTCTTCCCCACCCCTGAACCTTCCAGTAACCGGGCTCAATCCCGGGACTCACCAGTCAAACGTCCACAGGTTCTCACTTTGGTCACGAAAATGTATCGGGCATATCGACCATCAACCTTCACAACAGCCACACGTATTGGCTAGCGTGCTCGATCAGGTGGTCCCGTCCCCCCTTGGCGAACCACGCCAATCGGGTCGCCTGCGCCGAATTCGGACTATCCACACGGAAGTTCGGAACCGGGGACCCACTTTGCACACTTGGGGTGAATCGGACCGCGACCCACTCGGTCCGTAGGGCGATCTTCCGTTCCGCCCGAACCCGACAGCTAACCCGGTAGGCGGTCCACGGAAGAAGGAGATGTCGGCCTTGGCGTCGCATCGCAAGCCGCGTACCCGTACCGGAATCCCCGGGATGGCCGGAATACGCACCAACTCCCCCGCCGTCGGGTTCACTACGGCTGCGCTCGCCGGCGTCACCCTGCTGTCGACGCAGAGCGCCGACGCGGCGCCCGCCGACCCGAACCCCTCCGTCGAGGAAGTACAGAAGAAGGTCGACGACCTGTACCGGCAGGCCGGTTCGGAGACCCAGCGCTACAACAAGGCCAAGGAGGCCACCGCCGAGAAGCGGCGCGAGGTCGACGGGATGCTCGACGAGGCCGCCAAGCGCACCGACAAGCTCAACGAGTCACGGCAGGCCCTCGGCAACTACGCCGCCGCGCAGTACCGGACGGGCGCGGTCACTCCGACCGCCGCGCTGCTGTTCGCGGACAGCCCGGAGTCGTACTTCGACCAGACGCAGCTGATGGACCGGATGACCGACCGTCAGCGCAAGGTCATCGACGACTACGAGACCGAGCGCGCCGAAGCGGCCGAGCAGCGCACGGAGGCGACCAAGAGCCTCGAGTCGCTCACGGAGTCCCAGAAGACGCTGCAGACCAGCAAGCGCGAGGTGCAGGCCAAGCTCGCCGAGGCGCGCTCGCTGCTGTCGAGGCTGACGGCGGACGAGAAGGCGCGGGTCGCGGAGCTCGAGCGCAAGAAGCAGGAAGAGGCCCGCCGCAAGGCCGAGGCGAAGGCCAAGGAGGAGGCGGAGGCCCGCGAGAAGGCCGAGGCGGAGGCTGAGGCCGAGCGCCGCCGCCAGGAGCAGAACGAGGGCGGCACAGGCCCGGGCACGGGCACGAACCCCGGCTCCGGTACGGGCCCCGGTACTGCCCCCGGCGACGGCTCGTACGCCACCAAGGCCGCCAAGGTCCTCTCCTTCGCTCGCGCCCAGATCGGCAAGCCGTACGTCTGGGGAGCGACCGGCCCCAGCTCGTACGACTGCTCCGGCCTGACCCAGGCCGCCTGGAAGGCCGCAGGCGTCGACCTGCCGCGTACCACCTGGGACCAGGTCAAGGCCGGCGAGCGCGTCGCCACGGAGGACCTGCTCCCCGGCGACCTGGTCTTCTTCTACGACGACATCAGCCACGTCGGCATCTACATCGGCGACGGCAAGATGATCCACGCCCCCAAGCCGGGCGCGAACGTCCGCGAGGAGTCGATCTACTACATGCCGATCTACGGCAGCGTCCGCCCGGCCTGACCCCGGGGACCCTACGGAGACGGCTCCAGACCGGGCATCAGCCCCGCGCCTGGGTCGCCGACCTGGCGGCCGCGTAGCAGCCCAGCGCCTCCCAGGCGTTCGCCGTCGCCGGCGCGCCTGGGAGGCGTCCGCGCTCCAGCGGACGCCTCACGCGTCCACGCCGTCTCACATCCAGGCCGCCTCACGTCCACGCCGACTCACGTCCACAGCGTCGCGATGAAGATGTTGGCGATCGTCAGGCCGCCCACCGCCCCGAAGACCGCCTTCTCCACCCGCTCCTCGTCCCGCTTGACGTACACCAGGGCGAGGATCACCACCAGCACCGCCAGCTTGACGCCGATCTTGAGGTTGTTCACCGGCTGGTCGTCCGCCTGGTTGAGGCCCACCAGCGCCACGCCCGTGACCAGCATGGTCAGCGCGCCGTGCAGCATCGCCGGGACGAACCGCGCCGTCCCCGCCCCCATCGCCTTCATCTGGGTGAGGAAACCCCCGAGCAGCGAGGCGATGCCGATGATGTGCAGGGCCACGAAGACATTGATCAATACGTCCATGAGGCGGAGCCTAACCGGCCCCATACCACCGCTCTCCGGTCAGGTATGCCTCATTCGTCGCATCGGTCACACGGGACGGGAACCCGGTCCGGCGCCATGGGCCCGGCACTCATAACGCGCCTTGTGCTGTCCACCTTTGTGCAATATCGGTCCGTACGCCTCACCCCCGTGACCTCCAGGCTTAGCGTCCTCCCTCAGGTGACCGACTCCCCACCGCCGCCGGACCCTCCCGGCGACAGTCGGCCGCCACCGCCGAGGAATCCGGCGGCGGGCCGCTCCCCCTGTGCGGTCCGTCGCCGGACCCGGACCCGCAGGGATCGGAAGGACGTGGACGCCCTCGTGGCAGTGCACCGGAAACCCAAGCAGTATCCGCTCACCGGGCCCGCCGCCCGGACCGCCGCCACCCTCGCGCTCGCCGGCGCGGCGACCGCCACCGCCTTCGAGGGCACCGGGTACGCCGAGCCCGCCCTCACCCCCGCTCAGGTCAAGGCCAAGGTCGACAAGCTGTACCAGGAGGCGGAGGCCGCCGCGGAGAAGTACAACGGGGCCAAGGAGCAGGCCGCCGAGGCGCGCACCGCGCTGGACTCGCTGCGGGACGAGGCCGTGCGCAGGACCGAGCGGCTCAACAACTCGCGCATGGCGCTCGGCTCGATCGCCACCGCCCAGTACCGCGCCGCAGGCATGGACCCCGGGCTCCAGCTCGCGCTCACCTCGGACCCCGACGACTACCTGGAGCGGGCCGCGCTCGCCGAGCGGGTGGGCGCGCGTCAGGCGGACGCCATCTCGGGGGTGGAGCAGCAGCTGGTGGAGATCGCCCGGCTGAAGGCGGAGGCGGGACGGCGGACGGCCGCGCTCAAGGCCCGGCAGAGCGAGCTGGCCGCGCACAAGTCGACCGTGCAGGACAAGCTCGCGGCGGCGGAGCGCCACTTGGACCGGCTGACCGCCGAGCAGCGCACGGCGTACGAGGGGTCCAGCGGCGCGGCCGCACCGGCGGACGACGTGCGCGCCGACCGCTCCAGCGCCCCCCGCGGCGCTCTCAAAGCGCCCAACGCCCGCGCCGAGCAGGCCATCGCGTACGCCTATGGAGCGATCGGGAAGCCGTACGTATGGGGGGCGACCGGACCCAACTCGTACGACTGCTCCGGTCTGACCCAGGCCGCCTGGCGCTCCGCCGGGGTCTCGCTGCCGCGCACCACGTACACCCAGATCAACGCGGGCCAGCGGGTGTCGCGCTCCCAGCTCGCCCCGGGGGACCTGGTGTTCTTCTACTCCGGGATCTCGCACGTCGGGCTCTACATCGGCGGCGGCAAGATGATCCACGCGCCGCGGCCCGGGTCCCCTGTCCGCGTCGCCCCGCTCGACGAGATGCCCTTCGCCGGAGCGACCCGGCCGGCTTGAGCCGCCTCACGCGAGCCGCCCACCCGCAGGCGACCCGAAGACGGCCCGCCCGCCCGAAGACGACCCGCCCGCAGACGAGACCCGGCCCGGCAGCCGCGACGACGCGACGTCCGGGCCGGGTCGGGTCGGGCCGTATGCGTCAGACCAGCCGGCGCGCCGTGGCCCAACGGGTCAGCTCGTGCCGGTTGGAGAGCTGGAGCTTGCGCAGCACCGCCGAGACGTGCGACTCGACCGTCTTGACCGAGATGAAGAGCTGCTTCGCGATCTCCTTGTACGCATAGCCGCGCGCGATCAGCCGCAGCACCTCGCGCTCGCGCTGGGTGAGCCGGTCCAGGTCCTCGTCCACCGGCGGCGCGTCCGTCGAGGCGAAGGCGTCCAGCACGAAGCCCGCGAGCCGCGGCGAGAACACCGCGTCGCCGTCCTGCACCCGGAAGATCGAGTCGACCAGGTCCGTGCCCGTGATCGTCTTGGTGACGTAGCCGCGCGCGCCGCCGCGGATGACGCCGATCACGTCCTCGGCCGCGTCCGAGACGGACAGCGCCAGGAACCGCACCGGGTTCTCGGCCGCCGCCATCATCGGGGCGCAGCGGCGCAGCACCTCCACCCCGCCGCCGCCCGGCAGATGGACGTCCAGCAGCACGACCTCGGGACGGGTCGCCGTGATCACGGTGACCGCCTGGTCGACGTCGGCGGCCTCGCCGACCACCTCGACGCCCGTGCGGTCGGTCTGCCCGATCTCGGCCTGCACTCCCGTGCGGAACATCCGGTGGTCGTCGACGAGCACGACCCGCACCCGCCGCTCCACGCCGCCCGCGCCCTCGCCGGCCGTGCTCTCTCCAGCAGCCTCGGTCATCCGTCCGCCCTCTCCATCTCGAGCTCCACTTCCGTGCCCCCGCCCGGTACGGAGCGCAGTCGCGCCGTGCCGCCGTTGCGCTGCATCCGGCCGATGATCGATTCTCTAACGCCCATGCGGTCCTCGGGCACCGCGTCCGGGTCGAAGCCCGGCCCCCGGTCCCGTACGGAGACGAACACCGTGCGGCCCTCGACCTCCGCGTAGACCTGCACCGCCCCGCCCTCGCCACCGTACTTCGCCGCGTTGACCATCGCCTCGCGCGCGGCCTGCATCTGCGCGGTCAGTTTCTCGTCGAGCGGGCAGTCGCCGACGACCACGACCTCCAGCGGGACGCCGTGCTTGTCCTCGACCTCGGCCGCGGCCTTCTTCACCGCCTCGGCGAGCGTGTCGGGCTCCTCGTCCTCGTCCTTGCCGTTGCCCTCGGGCTTGTAGAGCCAGTTGCGCAGCTCGCGCTCCTGGGCGCGGGCGAGGCGGCGGACCTCGCCGGCGTCGTCGGCGTTGCGCTGGATCAGGGTCAGGGTGTGCAGGACGGAGTCGTGGACGTGCGCGGCGACCTCGGCGCGCTCCTGGGCGCGGATGCGCATCGTCCGCTCCTCCGAGAGGTCCTGTGTCATCCGCACCAGCCACGGCCCGGCGAGCAGGGCGACTCCGGCGATGACGGCGACGGACGCGGTGAGCACGTTGCCGAGCTGGGCGGCCGAGCCGCGCACCACCATGAAGACGGTCAGGCCCATGCCGACCAGCGCGACGCCCGCCAGCGCCCGGCCCAGCTGGAGGAGCCTGCGGCGGCGGCCGACCTCGGTCCAGCGGGCGCGGCGGGCGTTGTCGGCCTGCCGCCACACCAGCACCACGCCTGCGCCGGTCAGCAGGATCGGCCAGATGTAGTTGGTGTTGCTGCCCATGTCGACGTTGCCGACGAAGACGGAGGCGCCGATGAGCAGCGCGGCCACCGCGACGAGCTGGCCGCGGTCGGGCTTGCGCAGCCGGCGGCGGCCGTCGGGCGTGGTCTCGAAGACGGAGCGCGGCTCGCTGGTCCTGCCGCCGACGCCGAGCGGCACGACGATCCAGAAGACGGCGTAGAGCACCACGCCGAGGCCGTTGGCCATGAGGAGGCCGAGGAAGACCAGCCGTACCCAGATGACGGGCAGTCCCAGATGCCCGGCGAGGCCGCGGGCCACTCCGCCGAGCATCCGGCCGTCGGCGCTGCGGTACAGCTTGCGCAGCGGCTGCTCCTCCGGCGCTGAGGCGCGTGAGGGACCGGCGGGTCGGGGCGTGGCGACTGGCATGCACCGATCGTCACACGCACGGGCGGGGCGCGGTATCAGGGTCGTCCCTTAAACCGACCCTGAAAGCGGTGGGCGACAGTCCGACCTGAAAGCGGGGGCGATGGACCGATCCTGAGAGCCGGGGGCGATGGGCCCTGGCCCTGAGAGCTGGGGGCGATAGATCACCCCCGAGAGCCGGGGGCGATGGACCGACCCTGAGAGCCAGGGGGCGATATCAGGGACCGTCCAGGGTCGACCTGGGTGCCGCGGGGGCGCACGGCCCGTCACCATGGACGTATGACAGAGCCGACCAGCGCGCCCGCCGGCGCGCAGCAGCCGGATGCGCGGCATGAGGCGGCGGAGCACGAGCCGCCGCAGCTGCGCCGCGCCCCCCGCCACAAGGTGGTGGCCGGGGTCTGCGGCGGGCTCGGCCGGTACTGCGACGTGGACCCGGTGATCTTCCGGATCGTCCTGGGCGTGCTCTCGGTGACCGGCGGCATCGGCCTGATCTTCTACGGCTTCGCCTGGCTGGCGATCCCCGCCGACGACGAGGACGAGAACGAGGCCCGCCGGCTGCTGTCCGGCCGGGTCGACGGCGCGTCGCTGACCGCCGTGCTGCTCGCCCTGATCGGCTGCGGCCTCTTCCTGTCCATGCTGAGCAACGGCGGGATCCTCGCCTTCGCCGCGCTGCTCTCGATCGCCGTGGCCGGCGCGGCCGTGTGGTCGCAGCGCCGCCGGGTCACCTCGGCCGAGGGCGTGCATCTGGACGCGGTGACGGCGCAGGCGGTGTCCGAGGCCCCGCCCGAGACGAAGGCGCCGCCCGTCCGCGACAGCCCGTCGTGGTGGCGGGACCCGATCGTCAAGGACGGCACGACCGGCCCGGTGCCCACCGGGTATCTGTGGGGCCCGGCGGACGCCTCGCTCGACGGGCTGACGCCGCGTCGGCGGCATGCGTCCCCCGCCGCCCCCGCCGCCGTGCGCGGGCCGCGCGCCATCGGCGGCGCGGTCTTCCTGCTGGCGCTGATCGCGGGCGGGCTGGGCACGGGCATCAGCTGGGACTCCCAGCCGCTGGGCACCAGCCTGCAGATCGGCCTGGTCTGCGCGCTGGGCGTGTTCGGACTGGGGCTGCTGGTCAGCTCGTTCCTGGGCCGTACGGGCTTCGGCACGCTGCTGCTGACGGTGATCACGGCGGGGCTGCTGGCGGGCGCGTCCGCGCTGCCCAAGGACATCAGCACCCACTGGTCGCGCACCTCGTGGAAGCCGGCGTCCGTGTCGGCCGTGCAGCCGTTCTACGACCATGGCACCGGCATCGCGACCCTCGATCTGTCCGCCGTCGCCGTGCCCGAGGGCGAGACGGTGACGACGATGGCGCAGGTGGGGGCGGGGCAGCTCAAGGTCGTGGTGCCGAAGGACGCGTCGGTGCGGCTGACGGCCGAGGCGGGTCTGGGCGACGTCCGGCTGCCCGACGACACGTCGCAGGACGTCGACGTCGCTCCCGCCCGGGAGCGGGCGGCGACCCTGGCGCCCCCCAAGGGCGCGAAACCGTCCGGAACGCTGGAGCTCCGCCTCGAGGTGGGCCTGGGACAGGTGGAGGTGACCCGTGCCGCGTCCTGACGACGTACGTCCTGACGAACGGCCTTCGCAGGGACGGCGAGAGGAGGGCTGGAGCCCTGACGCCTGGGGTCCGGCGGGATCGGGCGGCCCGGGCTTGGGATCGGCGGGTCCTGCGGGATCGGGCCCCGGCGCGGGACCGGAGGGCTGGGGTCCGCTCGGCCCGACAGGCCCGACGGGCCCGGGTCGCCCGCGCCGCCCTGAGGAGCGGCCTCGGCTCCGGCACGGCTTCCGCCCCGGCAAGCTGCTCGCGGGCACGGCGGTGCTGACCGCCGCCCTCCTCTTCGCGGGCGATGCGGCCGGCGCCTGGCAGACGCCCTGGTGGGTGGTCTTCCCGGTGGTCTTCGGCGGTCTGTTCCTGGCCGGGACCGTGACCTGGCTGCACTACATCGTTCGTCGGCGCCGCGCCGCGATCATCGCGTCGAGGGAGAGCACCGCCGCCCCGCCGACCACCAGCGGCAGCCAGGCCATGAGGTAGGCGAGGTCGTTGCCGTAGTAGTACGGCTCGGTCTGCCAGCTCACCGTCAGCCACAGGCTCAGCGAGATCAGCGCCCCGCCGAACGCGGCGATCCGGGCGAGCAGCCCGACCAGGGTGCCGACCCCGACGGCCAGCTCGCCGTACGCGATGGCGTAGCCGAAGCCCTCGGGGTTCTTCAGCGCCAGGTCGACCAGTCCGGGCACGGCCGAGGTGTCGCGCACCGCGCGCATCATGTCGCCGATGGAGTCGGGGCCGCTCGCCGCCAGGAACTGGCTGTCGGTGAGCTTGTCCAGGCCCGCGTAGACGAAGGTCACGCCCAGGAAGATCCGCAGCGGCAGCAGCGCGTAGGGCTGTGCCCGGTCGCGCCAGCCGCCGCCGACGGGGCCGCCGCCGTCGAGGGCGCCGTAGTTCGTCGGCCGGTATGTGTGTGCCATCGCTGGTCCCGCCTTCGGTTGACCCGTCAACTGACCATACGTACGACGGCGTGGCCCCGCTCACCAGGTGTGCGGCGCACACTGTGACAAGCGGAGGCCCAGCGTCAGCCCCCGACGGGCGCGGACCGGGGCGCCGGCGGCGCGCCGGTCAGTCGGTCACCTCGATGAGGCAGCGGTTGGACTCCACCCCCGAAGCGGTCACCACCTGCACGTCCACCTGACCCGGCTCGACCTCCACCGGGACCGGCACGGTGATGACGGTGTCCGACGGGTTGGCGAAGCCGCCGGGGACGGGGATCAGCGGTACGTGGACATGGACCGGGCCGATGCGCACGACCATTCGGGCCAGCCGGTCCGGGTCGCCGGCGCCCGGCGGCACGAAGCCCGCGCCGCGGATCTCGATGTCGTCGCCGGTGCGGATGGGGGCGTCCAGGTCGCCCGCCTCCCGGGCCCGGACGACGGACAGGACGACGGGCCGGCCGCCCTCCGCGTACTTCCCGGCGAAGTACGTCGCCGCCGACACCACGACGAGCAGCGCCAGGCCCCACGGAAGCTGCGGCAGCTGCTCGGGCCGACGGGCCAGCCGTATCAGGGCGAACACCACGGCAACGCCGCTGACCAGGGCGTACTGCACGTCCGAGAAGCTGCCGCGGCCGTTGTCGTCGCAGAGCAGATCGGCCAGCCTCGGCCGGTCGGCCCGCACCTTCGGCAGCCGCTGGGTCAGCACCCGCACGGCGACCACGCGGCGTACGACGACGGCGACGGCGCAGACCAGCGCGACGACGCAGAGCAGGCTCGCGCCGCGGGCGAGGCCGAGACCCCGGGTGAGCGCGTCCCGCTCGGCGGCGGAGGAGGCCAGGCCCAGCTGGAAGGCGAGGACCAGCACGGAGAAGGCGGCGAGGAGCACCCAGGCGATGGCGACGGCGCGGGAGGTGGAGAGCCGGTTGTCCTCGCCGATCAGCGGGGCGAGCAGACCGCCGCGCGCCCGGTGCAGCCGGGCCGCGCCGGTCAGCGCCGCCGCGAGCAGGAGGGCGGCGAGCAGCCCGGCGGTGCGTGCCGTGCTCCAGCCGCTGTCGACGGCGGTGAGCGTCTGGCCGAGCGCGAGGGCCAGGACGCTCGCCCAGACCACCATCAGCGAGCTGCGCCAGACCAGCTGGAGCCAGGCGTCGCCGACCGCGCGGCTGCGGTCGGCGACGGAGCGGGCGGACTGCCTCAGCTCGTCGGAGACCCACTGGCGCGACGCCCCCGGCGAGTGGGCGACGCCGACGGGGAGGCCCTGGCCCGCGGCGAACTCATCCCGTTTGGCGAGGAACGCGGCCACCGCGCGCCGATGCCCCTCGCGCGCTCCGTGCGTGCATTCGTCGCACTCTCTCGCCTCTTGCACGGCCACGTTCGTACGCCACCCTTCCCCGCCCCGCACCGAGTGATCTTCCGCTATGAAATTCCTTTTGATGACTGGGAATTGTGCCGTACGAACGGGCGACGCGCCGGAGCACAGCAGGCCGACAGGGGTGAATTCGCCGTCGCGGAATTGACCGGGGGGAACCGTCAGGCCGCCGGGAGCGCTACTGGAGCAGGTCGGGCTCGGCCCGGCTGATCTGCTGCCACATCGGCTGGTAGTTGATCCAGGCGACGAGATCGCTGCCGAGCTGCTCGCGGGTGTCGACGGCGTCCCGGTGCTCGATCAGCACGGGCTTGCCCGCCGCCCGCGCCGCGAGCTGCACCTGGGCGCAGCGCTCCATCGAGACGAACCACCAGGCCGCGGCGTCGACCGAGTCCCCGACGGTCAGCAGCCCGTGGTTGCGCAGGATGACGGCCTTGTACGGGCCGAGTGCCTCGGCGATCCGGCGCCCTTCCGCCTCGTCGACGACCACTCCGGTGTACCGGTCGAAGAGCGCGTGGTCCTGGTAGAAGGCGCACGCCTCCTGGGTGATCGGCTCGATCAGCTCGCCGAGCGCGGACAGGGCGCGTCCGTGCACGGAGTGGGTGTGGGCGACGGCGACCACGTCGGGCCGGGCGAGGTGGACCTGGGCGTGCACGGCGAAGGCGGCCTGGTTGACGTGGCGCCGTCCGACGACGACCTGGCCGGCGGCGTTGACCAGGACCAGATCGCCCGCGGCGACGTGCGCGAAGGGCACGCCGAAGGGGTTGACCCAGAAGCAGTCGGCGAACTCGGGGTCCCGGACGCTGACATGCCCGGACACCCCTTCCTCGTACCCGAGCCGCCCGAACAGCCGCACCGCGCCGGCCAGCCGCTCCTTGCGGTAGGCCCGCTCGTCCGCCGGGGAGTCGTGCACGGGAGGCATCGAGAAGCGCAGCTGTTCCACGGGTATGGGGGCGGGCGTCTCCGTCATGGCTGGAAGCTACCTCTGGGTACCTCAACTGACCAGAGATCGGGGCGTCTTCCACGAGAATGCGCTCATGACCGACACGACATCCCCGCTGGTCTCTCTCCTCGGCCTGGAGCCGCATGTGGAAGGCGGCTGGTTCAGGGAGACCTGGAAGACGGCCGGATCCACGACGCCGCCGGACTATCCCGGCCCGCGCACCTACGCGACGGGCATCTACTTCCTGCTGCACCCCGGCGAGAGCTCGCGCTGGCACCGCGTGCGCTCCGACGAGCTCTGGCTCTGGCACCGCGGCGGCCCGCTCCGCCTGCATCTGGGCGGCACGGGCGAGACGCCCTCGCTGGAGACCACGCTGACGCTCGGCCCGTCCGTCGAGTCGGGCGAACGCCCCCAGCTCCTGGTCCCGGCGGGCGCCTGGCAGGCGGCCGAGCCCGTGGGCGCCGAGCCGGTGCTGGTGACCTGCGTCGTCGCGCCGGGCTTCCACTTCGACGACTTCGAGCTGGAGAAGCCGTAGCGAGAGCCATGAAGCCGTGAAGCGAGAGCCATAGAGGACCGCCCGCGCGACACGCCTCCCCTGCACGCGCCGACGCCGCCGCTCGGCAAGACGAGCGACGGCGTCGGCGATACGGCTACGGGGGGTCTACTCCCACTCGATGGTGCCCGGCGGCTTGCTGGTCACGTCCAGCACCACGCGGTTGACGTCGGCCACCTCGTTGGTGATCCGCGTCGAGATCCTCGCCAGCACGTCGTACGGCATCCGCGTCCAGTCCGCCGTCATCGCGTCCTCGGACGAGACGGGACGGAGCACGATCGGGTGGCCGTACGTCCGGCCGTCGCCCTGCACGCCGACGCTGCGGACGTCCGCGAGCAGCACGACCGGGCACTGCCAGATGTCCCGGTCGAGACCGGCTGCCGTGAGCTCCTCGCGGGCGATGGCGTCGGCCTCGCGGAGCAGGTCCAGACGGTCCCTCGTCACCTCGCCGACGATCCGGATGCCCAGGCCGGGGCCCGGGAACGGCTGGCGCTGGACGATCTCCTCCGGCAGGCCCAGCTCCTGGCCGACCATCCGGACCTCGTCCTTGAACAGCTGGCGCAGCGGCTCGACGAGCTCGAACTCGAGGTCCTCGGGGAGCCCGCCGACGTTGTGGTGCGACTTGATGTTGGCGGTGCCGGTGCCGCCGCCGGACTCGACCACGTCGGGGTAGAGGGTGCCCTGGACGAGGAAGGCGACGTCCTCGCCGTGCTCGGCCTCGGCGATGATCTCGGCCTGCGCCTGCTCGAAGACCCGGATGAACTCGCGGCCGATGATCTTCCGCTTCTCCTCGGGGTCGGAGACCCCGGCGAGCGCGGCCAGGAACCGCTCCTGCGCGTCGACGACCTTCAGCGAGACGCCGGTCGCCGCGACGAAGTCCTTCTCGACCTGCTCGGTCTCGCCCTTGCGCATCAGACCGTGGTCGACGTACACGCAGGTCAGCTGCGAGCCGATGGCCTTCTGCACAAGAGCGGCGGCCACCGCAGAGTCGACGCCGCCGGACAGGCCGCAGATGGCGCGCTTCGTGCCGACCTGCTCGCGGATCGCCGCGACCTGCTCGTCGATCACATTGCCGGTCGTCCAGGTCGGCTCGATGCCGGCGCCCCGGTAGAGGAAGTGCTCCAGGACCTGCTGGCCGTAGGTGGAGTGCATCACCTCGGGGTGGTGCTGGACGCCGTAGAGCTTCTTCTCGTCGTTCTCGAAGGCCGCGACCGGGACGACGTCCGTGGACGCGGTGACGGTGAAGCCCTCGGGCGCGGCGGAGCAGGCGTCGCCGTGCGACATCCACACGGGCTGCTCGGCCGGGGTGCCCTCGAAGAGGGTGGAGCCGGTCTTGGAGACGTGCAGCGGCGTGCGGCCGTACTCGCGGGCGCCGGTGTTGTCGACGGTTCCGCCGAGCGTCGTGGCCATCAGCTGGAAGCCGTAGCACATGCCGAAGACGGGGACGCCGGCCTCGAAGATCTGGCGGTCGAGGCGCGGCGCGCCCTCCGCGTACACGGAGGAGGGGCCGCCGGAGAGGATGATCGCCGCGGGCTTCTTGGCCAGCATCTCGGCCACCGGCATGGTGGACGGGACGATCTCGCTGTAGACCCGCGCTTCACGCACGCGGCGGGCGATGAGCTGGGCGTACTGCGCGCCGAAGTCGACAACGAGGACTACGTCCGGGTTGGAAGTCTCGGGCGCGGCAGCGGGGGACGCTGATGACACTTCGGCGGCCTTCCGGCGGGATGGGAGGGGTCGGTTTTGTCGATTCTACCGGCGCGCCAGGGTGACTTTTCGTCTCACCATCCGAACCCGGATTGCCGCGCTCCGAGTCGGCTGGTCCATACTGGCCGCATGCACAAGCAGCTGACCTTCGTCTTTACCTATGGCACCGGCCCGTCCGGCTGCCATGGTCGTGCTGCTTGAGCTGCTGACAAGCGACTTCCCAGGCGCCCCGGGCCGACAAGGCCCGGGGCGTTCTGTCATCTCCGGGCCGTGCCGCTCCGGGGCCTCCTCCCAGCAAAGGAGCCCCACACCATGACCGCTACCGCTACTGCCGCTGCTGCCGCCGCCGGCGAGAAGACCGGTGCGCGCACCGACGAGGCCGCGGGCGTGATCACCGGCGCACGCGAGCGCATCGACGCGCTCGACGACCGGATCATCGGCCTGATCCAGGAACGGATGGCCGTCTCCACGGTGATCCAGGAAGCCCGCATCACCTCGGGCGGCCGCCGGGTGAGCCTGTCGCGCGAGATGGAGGTGCTCGGCCACTACAGCGAGGCTCTCGGCAAGCCGGGCACCTCGCTGGCGATGACGCTGCTGGAGCTGTGCCGGGGACGTATCTGAGTTCGGGCGCATCCTCACCCGTACGGCGCGTGACCGCACGCGACGAGGCTTCGTTGGTACCGGTGTCCGCGCCAGCCAGGGGCGGGCCAGGAAGGAAAACCACGCGTGGGCTCCGCTGGGGCGTGTGACGTGCGCAGGTACGTCGTGGGACCTCGCCCCAGCGCGCGTGACCGGTCGGCAGGGGACAGCAGCCCGGTCACCCGAAGAGCGGCCGGCTCCGGGGACGCCCGGGGCCGACCGCATCCGGACCGTCCGTCGGACGACCGGCGCAGGCGCTCGACTCCCCCCGGCGGACGACCCGTCGACTGCTCTTGTCGACTGCTCTTGAGGCAGCCCGTACCCCCGCCGCTCCGCACCCCCTCGCCCCCCCTTGGCCCAGAGCCGCCCGGGCGAACTGCGTCCCCGCTCGAAGCCGCCCGCCTCCGCTTCCTACGCGAGGCGTGAGTGACGCAGGCCACATAAAGATTCTGTGAGCGGTCGTACAACCCTTCTCACTGGTCACAGGTCATGCATGCGTAACAACGGCCTCACCCGTGTACCCCCATCTCGGAAGGCCCCTCCAAACGTGTGCCGCATCGCGTGGCACCCAGACTTCACTGAGGTCTTCATGAAGCTTCGCCGCGCTATGGCTGTCGCCGCCGCGACCGCCGTCATAGCCCCCGCCGCGCTCCTGGTCGCCCCGGCGGCTTACGCGACGACCCCCACGCCGAGCGAGACTGCCACCGCTCCGGCGCCCTCCGAGTCCGCCCCGACCTCAGCGGCTCCCAGCGCGAGCACCTCCGCCACCGCCTCGGCCTCCGAGACGGCCCCGGCGCCGAGCGCCTCGGCGTCCTCGCCGGCCGCCTCGGCCACCGCGTCGACGTCCGCGTCGCCGAGCACGCCGACGAAGACGCCGAGCCCGTCGGCGACCGCGCCCACCTCGCCCGACGACATCTGCGACTTCGAGGGCGAGCCGAGCCTCGACGAGAACCTGCGGACCAGCCTCGACGGCCTGCCGTCGAAGATCGTCGCGGGCAGCGGCTTCCACCAGTTCGAGCTCAACGTCTCGAACAAGGGCAAGAACGCCTACAAGCGCGTGGACCTCGGCGTCTTCACCGCGCAGGTGGACGAGGACACGTGGGAGGACACCACGGGTCACCTCACCCTGCAGTACAAGGACCCCGAGTCCGGCAAGTGGATCGACATCTCCCTCGACGAGGACGACGCGGGCGCCGGCTACCTCGGCTACACCGACGTGAAGGCGAAGGAGACGTTCACCGTCGACCTGCGCGTGAGCGTCGACAAGTCCGCTCCGGCCGGCTTCGGCTACGCCATGAGCATCGGCATCTACGCGGACGACGAGGGCAACTGCGTCTACGCGGACGACGAGTCGTACTACGAGTTCGACATCCTCGCCTCCGGCACGAAGCCCGGTGACGTCGAGGACGCCAAGCCGCAGGAGGGCGGCAAGAAGCCGCTGCCGTCCACCAAGCCGGCCGGCGACAAGGAGATCAAGGTCGAGGGCAACCTCGCCGAGACCGGTTCGGACTCCATGGTTCCCGTCATCGGCATCGTCGGCGGCATCGCCGTCGTCGCCGGCGCCGGCGTCATGTTCGCGATGAAGCGCCGCCGCGGCGACGCCACCGCGTAACGAGCCACCTGCAAGACCAGCGAGGCCGCTGCACTCGGAGGGGGGTGCAGCGGCCTCGCTGTGTGTTCGGGGCGTGCTCGGGGTTGCGAGCGGGCTCGTCAGGCGGTGCTGGACTGCGGCGGGACCGCGGTGCTGGACTGCTCCTTCGGCGGGACCGCGGGCATGCCCAGGAACGGCAGGTTCAGCGCGCCGAACGCGTCCGCCGGGACCACCGGGGACTTCGGGGCCACCGGGGACAGCCGTTCGTACGCCGCTCCCTGCGCCGGACGCAGGTCCTCCTCGCCCTTGTTGGGCCAGAACGACATCGCCCGCTCCGCCTGCGCCGTGATCGTCAGGGACGGGTTCACCCCGAGGTTCGCCGAGACCGCCGCGCCGTCCACGACCGAGACGCCGGGGTGGCCGTAGAGCCGGTGGTACGGGTCGATCACGCCCTCGTGGGCCGACGCGCCGATCGGGCAGCCGCCCAGGAAGTGGGCCGTCAGCGGGGTGCCCATCAGCTCGCCGATGTTCGAGCCCGCGAAGCCGTTGATCTCCTCGGCGAGCAGGGACGCGGCGCGGGTGGCCTCGGCGATCTGCTCGGGGTTGGGGACGCCGTGGCCCTGGCGGGCCGTGAGCAGGCCCTTGCCCAGGCCCTTGGGCTTGCGGTACGTCGTCAGCGAGTTGTCCAGCGACTGCATGACCAGGCCGATGATGGTCCGCTCCGACCAGCGCCGGTTGGAGAGCGAGCGCAGCGAGAGCACGGGGTGGCGCGCGCAGTTGCCCAGCCAGCCCAGCACCCGGCGGCCGCCGTAGGGGACCTGGAGGATCGTCATCGCGCCCATGGCGTTGGAGCCCTTGCCGTAGCGGACGGGCTCGATGTGAGTGCTCTCGTCCGGGTGGATGGACGACGTGATCGCGACGCCGCGCGTGAAGTCGGCCTTGTGGCCGTGGCGCTTGCGGTAGCGGCGGTTGTCGGTCTGCGCGCCGACGATCGCCTCGGAGTTCGTGCGCGTCAGATCGCCGAGCCGCCCGGAGATGCGCGGGAGCAGTCCGCTGTCCTTCATCCGGTGCAGCAGGGTCTGCGTGCCGTAGGTGCCGGCGGCGACGACGACCCTGGGCGCCGTGAACGTGCGCCCCCGCCCCTTGCGCTTGGCGTCGCTGGGGAGGGTCTTGACCGCGAAGCCGCCTCGCGCGTCCTCGGTGACGGCGACGACCGACGTCATCGGGTGGACGACCGCGCCCGCCTTCTCGGCGAGGTAGAGGTAGTTCTCGTTGAGGGTGTTCTTCGCGCCGTGGCGGCAGCCCGTCATGCACTCGCCGCACTCGGTGCAGGCGCGCCGGGAGGGGCCAGCGCCCCCGAAGTAGGGGTCGGCGACCTCGCGGCCGGGCGCGGCCTTCGCCGTCCCGTGGGCGTCCTCGCCGTCGCCGAAGAACACCCCGACCGGCGCCATGTGGAAGCTGTCGCCGACGCCCATGGCCTGTGCGGTCGCCTTCAGATGGACGTCCGAGGGGGTCATCGTCGGGTTGAGCCGTACGCCCAGCATCCGCTTGGCCTGCTCGTAGTACGGCGTCAGCTCCGACTTCCAGTCGGTGATGGACGCCCACTGGCGGTCCTCGAAGAACGGCGTGGGCGGCACGTACAGCGTGTTGGCGTAGTTCAGCGAGCCGCCGCCGACCCCGGCGCCCGCCAGCACCATCACATTGCCGAGCAGATGGATGCGCTGGATGCCGAAGAGGCCGAGCGCCGGCGCCCAGAGGTAGTTGCGCAGGTCCCAGGAGTTCCTCGGCAGGCTCTCGCGGGTGAAGCGGCGGCCCGCCTCCAGGACGCCGACGCGGTAGCCCTTCTCGGTCAGCCGGAGAGCGGAGACCGAGCCGCCGAAGCCCGAGCCGACGACGATGACGTCGTAGTCGTAGGGAGATTCGTCCTGATTCTGGGCAGGGGGTGCCTCGGGCATGGCTCTCCTCGGTGCTTTCCTCTGTGCTTCTTGGGTGCTTCTGGGTGCTTCTTGGCTGCTTCTTGGATGCGGTGACGAGTGGGCTAGCGCAGGCGCAGGGCCTTCATCGCCTTCAGGGCCCGGCTCATGAACGCCGCGTACTTCTCGTCGTCCATGCCGAAGGACGGGCCCAGCGGCATCAGCCGCTGCTGGGCGACCGTCTGGGCCTCGGTGTACTTCAGGATGCCCTCGGAGCCGTGCCGCCGGCTGAGGCCGGAGTCCTTCATGCCGCCCATGGGCGCCTGGACGCTGCCGTACGCCGGCGCGTACCCCTCGTTGATGTTGACCGTGCCGGTGCGCAGCTTCGCCGCGACGGCGTGGCCGCGCCTGCCGTCCTTCGTCCAGACGCTGGAGTTGAGGCCGAACGACGTGGCGTTGGCCTGCGCGACGACCTCGTCCTCGTCGGTGAAGCGGTAGACGGAGACGACCGGGCCGAAGGTCTCCTCCGTGCACACGGCCATCGGCGACTCGACGCCTTCGAGGATCGTGGGCTCGTAGAAGTACGGGCCGATGTCGGGGCGGGCGACGCCGCCCGCGACGATCGTGGCGCCCTTGGCGACGGCCTCCTCGACATGGCGGGCGACGGTCTCCAGCTGGCGCTCGCCGACCAGGGAGCCCATGTCCGCTCCGTACGCCAGCGCCGTGCCGAGGCGCATCGCCTTGGTGCGCGCCGCGAACCGGGCGATGAAGTCGTCGGCGATCGACTCGTGGACGTACAGCCGCTCGATGGAGATGCAGAGCTGGCCGGCGGAGGAGAAGCAGGCGCGGACCGCTCCGGCCGCCGCCTTCTCGACGTCGGCGTCGTGCAGCACCAGCATGGCGTTCTTGCCGCCGAGCTCGAGGGAGACTCCGATGAGCCGGGCCGCCGCGCCCTGGGCGACCTCGCGTCCGGTGCGGGTCGAGCCGGTGAAGGAGACGTAGTCCGCGTGCTTGACGACCTCGGGGCCGACGACCGGGCCCTCGCCGAGCACGACCTGGAAGACCTCGGCGGGCAGCCCGGCCTCGATGAGCAGGTCGCGCGCCCACAGGGCGGTGAGCGCGGTCTCGGTGTCGGGCTTCATCACCACGGCGTTGCCGGAGACGAAGGCGGGCAGCGCGTCGCCGACCGACAGCTCGAGGGGGTAGTTCCAGGGGGCGATCTGGCCGACGACCCCGCGCGGCTGGCGCAGTTCGGTGGTCTTGGTCAGGACCGGGACGACGCCGGTGTGGCGCTTGGGCTTGAGGTAGAAAGGCGCCCTGCGGCCGTAGTGGCGGGCGGCGACGGCGACCGCCTGGACCTCTTCGTGCGCGTGGAGGCGGGCCTTGCCGGTCTCCAGCTGGATCAGGTCGAGGACCTCGGCCTGGCGCTCGAGCACGAGGTCGTGGAAGCGCAGCAGGACGGCGCCGCGGGCGCGCGGCGAGGCGGCGGCCCACAGGGGCTGCGCGGCGCGGGCGCGGGCGAAGGCGGTGGCCACGTCCTCGGGGGTGGACTCGGGCAGGTCCGCCAGCTTCTCGCCGGTGAAGGGCGTGTGGTTGAGGGTGCGGCCGGAACCGACCACGCCTCGGGCGAGTTGGGCGACCACCTCGGGGGTGACCACGTCGGCGGCGGTGCGCGCGCCGGCCGGGGCGGCGGCGGTGGGGTTGGCGCCGGGGGCGGCGGCGAGGGCCTGCGAGTCCGTCATGGGGGCGAGAGTATGCGCCATCCGGGGCTTTGGGTACCCGTCGGTAACAGCTTTTCACCGACCCTGCACCATCGCGCCAGCGATTGCTGGCACATAAGCCCTGATCAGGGGCGCTTCCACGGTTCACGGGGCTGTGGAGCCTTCACCGGACCTCACAGAATTCCTGCCCTCACGACCTGCCGCGGCTGCCCCCGACTCCCCTGCGCCGACCCCGGCGCGCACCCGCGCGCCGGGTGCGGGGGCGTCCCCGCGGCGTCACAGTCCTTCGATCTTGAGGTGCTCGACCACCTCGTCGAAGAGCTCGTCGCCCTCCTTGGCCGCCCAGCCCTCGGCGGGGCCGCTGACCCGCAGCCGCCAGTAGACCTGGCCGGCGCCCTCGCCCTTGACGACGACGCGCTCGTGCCAGAGGTAGCGGACCGGATCGTCGCTGGAGTCGCTGTACGGGACGTGGTCGACGAGCGTGTCGAAGGCCTTCTTGCCCTGCTGCGTCGTGGACTCGCTCGTGACGTCCGCGTCCTTGACGTCCAGCCCGTTCCGGCCGCCCTTCTCGTAGTACCGGCGCCAGACCTCCGCCTCGGGCTTGAGCTCGTCCTTCTCGGCCTCGGTGTCGATCCGCTCCAGGTAGACCTGGAAGACGCCGCTGGGGTCGGAGTAGGTGACGCTGTTGCCGGTGTCGCCCTCGACCCGCTCGTACTCCGCGGGCACCGCGATGCTCGCCGAGACGACCTCGCGGTCGGGACGGACCTCCCAGCCCTCCGGCATCCCCTCGGTCTTGAACGGATTGGCGAAGACGAGGACGGTGCCGACGGCCGCCGCGAGCAGGCCGGCGCCGAGCCCGAACTGCGCGGCGCGGTTGCCCTGGAGGATCGGCGGCACCCATCGGCTGCCGCCCGTCGCGGGCGCTCCGGCCGCTGCCGCGCCGCCGGCGAGGGCCCGCGTCGCCTCGGCCGTGGGCTGCGGCGGCCGGGCGACCGACTCCAGCGTCTGCCGGACCTCGGTGGCGTCCGGCCGCATCGCCGGGTCCTTGCGCAGCAGGCGCATCACCAGCGTGCCGAAGGCCCCCAGCCCGCGCGCGGGCATCTGCGGCTCGGCGGAGAGCACGGCCTGAAGGGTCGCGGGGACGTTGGACCGGCGGTACGGGGACATGCCCTCCACCGCCGCGTACAGCACCACGCCGAGCGACCACAGATCCGACTCGGGCCCGGGGGCCTGCCCCAGCACCCGCTCCGGGGCGATGAACTCCGGCGACCCGACGAAGCCCCCGGTCTCGGTCAGCCCCTGCTCGCCCTCCACCTGCGCGATGCCGAAGTCGGTGAGCACGACCCGCTCGCCGCGTCCCAGCAGGACGTTGTCGGGCTTGACGTCGCGGTGCAGCACGCCGGCCTCGTGCGCGGCCGTGAGCGCGCCCAGCACGGCGAGGCCGATCCTGGCCGCCTCGCGGACGTCGAGCGTGCCGTCCTGGAGCCGGCCGGCGAGCGACTGGCCCTGGACGAGCTCCATCACGATCCACGGCTTGGCGTCCTCGACCACCACGTCGTGCATGGTGACGACGGAGGGGTGCTCGATCCGGGCGGCGGCGCGCGCCTCGCGCTGCATGCGCAGATAGACCCGCTCGCGGTCGCGGTCGCTCAAGTGCTCGGGGACCCGAGGCTCCTTGACGGCGACGTCCCGGTCCACGACCTCGTCGCGGGCCCGCCAGACCGTGCCCATCCCGCCGTGCCCCAGGCGGTCCATCAGGCGGTAGCGTCCGCCGATCAGCCGCCCGACGGAGGGATCTGGGGCAGAAGCGGGGGAAGTCGAAGCGGAACCCGGCAGCGCGCTCGCCTGCGTCGGCTGGTACCCGGCGCTCTGCGGCGGCGCCGGCGCGTAAGCAGAGGAGGCAGAGGAGGCAGAGGAAGCGGAAGGAGCGGGAGGAGCGGAAGCGGAAGGATCGGAAGCCGCTCCGGCATGCGGCGGCCGAAGTCCGTAACTGGTGGGCTCGTTCACCCTTCCCCCCTCATTGGTCATGTTCACATCCTGACCAATCGAGGTCGGCGATGCCACCTGCGAAGGCGACCGGATGCAGAGCCGTGACAGTACCCGGCCTGTGTCCGCGCTCGTCATCCGGTCGCGGCGAAGGAGTCCAGAGCGGTGTCGAAGTGCCGCCGCGCCTCGTCCATGCGCCCGACCGGAGCGGAGACCCACACGTCGTACATCCGCCCCTTCTCGTCCCAGCAGATGTCGTACGTGTGCCGGGCGCCCTCGGGCATCGAGAAGCCGTTCCAGGTGAACTCCCAGAAGGCGGCGGCCAGTCCGTTGTGCGTGGTCGCGGTGACCTTGCCGTCGCGGTAGCCGGGGTTGGTGTCCGGCCCGCGGGCGGCCGAGCGCCGCATCGCGCCGAGCGGCCCGTCGGGCTTCGCGGCCTGCACCCTGATGCCGATGCGGATGCTCTGGTCGGCGGCCATGTAGTAGACGCGCTCGTCGTCGTGGGAGCGGGCGAAGCCCTCGGGGACGGCGAGCGAGAAGCCGCTGGAGTCGGTCACCGTGCGATACCCGGCGGGGACGGGGGTCTTGGCCGTCGGGGTCGAGCCCGGCGCGGGCGACTGGGCGGTGCGCGGCGGGTTCGCAGTGCTCCCGGCGCTCCCGGCGGCTGTGGCGCCCGGCGTGCTCTGCGGGCTGCTGCTCGGCGTCGCGCCCGCGGTCTGGCCCTCGCCCCGCACCACCAGCGCGGCGACCGCGCCCGCCCCGGCCAGCGCGGCCACCAGCGCCGCGACGACCAGGAACGGCGTACGGCGACGGGGCGGGCCCGTCGGCGCGGTCGCCGGGGTCGGGGTCCCGGTCGCTGGCGACTGCGGCAGATCGTGGTGGGTGGGCGTGTACCGGACTTCCGTCGACGGCAGCGACCCGGTCGTGACGTACGTACGCAGCAGCCGCTCCGCCTCCGTCGCGTCCAGCCGCCGCGCCGGGTCGCGCTCCAGCAGCCCCAGCACGACCGGCAGCAGGGGCGCGGCCTGCGCCGGCGGCCGGATCGCGTCCTCGACGACCGCGTGCAGGATGCCGCCCAGCGAGTCGCGCCGGAAGGGCGACTCGCCGCTCAGCGCCGCGCACAGCAGCACGCCCAGCGACCACAGATCCGACTCGGGCCCGGCCTCGGACCCCTGCATCCGCTCCGGGGCCGTGTACTCCGGCGACCCGACGAACGACCCCTCCTCGGTGATCGTCGTCGACCCGGCGAGCCGCGCGATCCCGAAGTCGGTGAGCACGACGCGCCCGGTGGACTCCTCCAGCAGCACATTGGCGGGCTTGAGGTCCCGGTGCAGCACTCCGAGCCCGTGGGCCGCGCGCAGCGCGCCCAGCAGCGCGATCCCGATCCGCGCCGTCTCGGCCACGTCGAGGAGGCCGCCGCTCGCGATCCGGTCGGCGAGCGAGCCGCCGTCGACCAACTCCATGACGATGTAGGGCCGTCCGTCGTCGACGACCACGTCGTGGACGACGATGACATGCGGATGCTTGATGCGGGCGACGGCGCGCGCCTCGCGCAGCGGCGCTGCGGCCGAGGCATAAGGGGACGCGGAGCGCCCCGCGTCGCCCTCGTCGAGGTGGAGCTCCTTGACGGCGACGCGGCGGCCGAGCAGTTCGTCGTCCGCTCTCCAGACCGTGCCCATGCCGCCGCGGCCCAGCCGGTCCAGAAGCCGGTAGCGGCCGGCGATCAGCCGCGTTTCCTCCGACACTGAAGTCCCTCTCGATTCGGCGTCGTTCCCCGTGATCCCTCGTCGGCCCGGCCTCGTCGCGGCAGGCGCGATCGTGACGCCGTCAGGCCGACAGGGTCATGATGCCGGAGGACGCCACCCCTCCAGCATGATGTCGAACTGCTCGCGGGTCGTCGCCCAGTCCTCGGCCGGCCCGGACATGTAGAGCGCGTACTCGGCGCCGTCCGGCGCGTAGTAGATCTGGTCGATCGCGTGCCGCTCGCCCGGGTGGTCCGTGCGCTCGGTCCAGGTGAACTCCCACAGCGCGGCGTTGGTCTCGTCGCGGAAGGTGTTGGGGCGCAGCTTCACCCGCTCGTACTTCGGGAGCCGCTTGAGCCCCTTCTCCATCTCCAGCATGTGCGTGTACGGATTCTCGAAGTCGGGCGTCTCATCGATGCTGATCCGTATGCGGTGGCGGCCGTTGTCCGGCGTGTAGTCGATCTGGTCGCCGTCCAGCTGCCGCTTCCAGCCGTCCGGCACGAGGAGGCTGAAGCCGGCC
Organism: Streptomyces sp. NPDC051907; assembly: GCF_040681075.1. Classification (NCBI taxonomy): domain Bacteria; kingdom Bacillati; phylum Actinomycetota; class Actinomycetes; order Kitasatosporales; family Streptomycetaceae; genus Streptomyces; species Streptomyces sp. NPDC051907. Next base: position 43,945 of record NZ_JBFAYB010000005.1, read on the forward strand.
GGGTCGTCGGCGCGGTACCAGCCGGCGCGTGCGGCCGAGGGGTCCGGGTCGCCGGACGACTCCACTTGCTGCGACGGCGTGCCCTCGCCGTCCGCGTACTTCATGGCGGCGAGGCCCGCGCCCGTGCCGACCACGCCGGCGAGGACGACGACCAGCACGGCTCGGCGCAGCCGGCCGCCGCGCCGGGGCGCGGGGCGGCCCGCGTCCGAAGGGCCGGAGAGCGAGCCTGACGCCGCGGCGGCGGGGTCCAACGCATACGTCGCGTCGGGCGCCGAGCCCAGGTGGGACGGGTCGGGGCGCTGGTGCGACTGGGTCGCACTCGGCTCTGCGGGCAGGCTGCCGGGCGCCATGCGCTCGGTCCGCCGCGTGCCCTGGCTCCGCGGGTTCTGCGGGCTCTGCGGGTTCTGCGGGCTCTGCGGGTTCCGCGGGTTCCGCTCGTGAGGCTGGTCGCGGTGGCTGCGCTGGTCGCGCTCGTCCCGCTCGGGGAACTGCTGGGCCGGCTGCGAACGGTGCGACCGCTGGCTCGGCACGGTCGGCTGCCCGATGTCCGGAACGCGCCCCTCCATCACGTCCTGCATCAGCCGCCCGGCCTCGGCGGCCGAGGGCCGGTCGGCCGGGTTCTTGCGCAGCAGCGCCAGGATCACCGGCGCGAGCAGCCCCGCGTGGTCGGGGTGCGGCGGCTCGTCGCCGACGACGGCCTGCATGGTGGAGAGCGGCGACGTACGCCGGAACGGCGACGTGCCCTCCACCGCCGTATAGAGCGTCGCGCCGAGCGACCACAGGTCCGACGCGGGCCCGGGATCGGCGCCGCGCACCCGCTCGGGCGCCAAGTAGTCGATGGACCCGACGATTTCGCCGGTCCTGGTGATCGTCGAGTCGCCCTCGATCGCGGCGATGCCGAAGTCGGTGATCAGCACCCGGCCGTCGCGGGCGAGCAGTACGTTCCCCGGCTTGACGTCCCGGTGCAGCACGCCCGCGGCGTGCGCCGCCCCGAGCGCGCGCAGGACCTCGAGCCCCACGCGGGCCCCCTCGGCCGGCTCGATCCGCCCGGCCTCCTTGGCCGCGTCGGCGAGGGAGGGCCCGTCGACGTACTGCATGACGATCCAGGGGCGGGCGTCGTGCTCCAGCACGTCGTGGACGGTGACGACGCCGGGGTGGCTGATCCGGGCCGCGGCCCGGGCCTCCTTCTGGGTGCGCGCGTGCAGGACGATCCGGTCGGCCTCGGAGACGTACAGACCCGCCGTCAGCTCCTTGACGGCGACCACTCTGTGCAGCACCTCGTCGTGTGCGCGCCAGACCTTGCCCATGCCGCCGCGGCCGATCGTCTCGCTCAACCGGTAACGCCCGGCGAGCAGCAGACCCGCTCCCGCGCCTTGAGTGTGTTCCACGTCCCCCGCCCAGTTCCTATGGATGACAGGTTACGGAGGGGAAGTACGCACAAGGAACCTCGGATCCCTCAAGTGACCGCACTGTGATGCGCATCGCCGGTCAGTATGCGATTCTCGCGCCCCCGCCGTCACGCTCCGTGACACGGAGGCGGCCTCCGCACGGTCTGGAAGCCCGTGGATCCCTGTCCTCGCTGGTAGTTAAGGGTTCAACGGGTCGTACGGTACGTAGTCGTCGCCTGCTCGTAGACCTCCGTCACCCGGTCCCGCTCGCCCTCCGGACCGATCACCTGGACCACGTGATAGCTGCCGCCGACGATGAGCGCGAAGTTGCGCACGTACACCTCGCGGCCGCTCGCGTCCTGCCAGGTGAACTGACCCTCCGCCATGACCTGCTGGCCGACCTCGATCCGGCGCAGACCGGTCGCACCGGCCCACGAGGAGTCACGGAAGGGCTGGAGCTCGCGCTCCTTGTCGCGCTGGTACGCCAGCGGATCGTCGCCGTTCGCCTTCACGCTGTCGCGGCCGGGGACGACGATCAGCGTGAAGTCTCCGTCCGCATAGCGGACTTGCCCGGCGTCGTTGATGGGGCTGCGCTGCCAGCTCTTGTCGACGGCTATCTGGAAGCCCTCGGGGTCGGTGCGCAGTGCGTAGCCGTACGGCAGATTGCGGGCGGGCGCCGACGTCTGCGGCTGCTGCTCGGAGGGCTTCTGCTTGTCCGGCGACGCCGAGGCCGTACGGTCCGGGGCGGGGTCGCCCGTCGGCTCGCCTCCGTTGCCGGGGCCGCTCTGCGGCTGGTTCTGCCCGCTGCCCCGCGGTGTGCTCGGCTCCTGCGAGTCGGACTTGGGCATGAAGAGGACGGCATACGCCACGGCGGCGGCCATGGCGAGCAGTATCAGGATCAGCAGGGTGCGGCCGAGCGCTCGCGGCGCGCGTTGCGTGCTGCCGCGTGGGGTGCTGCGCCGGGCGGTCGGCTGGGCGGCGGTGCGCTCGTCGCCTGCGCGCCGGTCGCGGCCGCCCTTGGCCTTCTTGTGGCGGTGGCGGCCATGGGCGACGTCGGCGCCGCCGCGGCGCCTGCGGACCAGCTCGCCCCGGCGCCGTATGACGGGCAGCCGCGCCGGGTCGACGGGGGTCGACGGCAGCGCGACCACGTCCATGCCGGCCTCGGGCTCGGGCGCGGAGCGGATCAGCGAGCGCAGCCAGCCCCTCAGCTCCTCGAAGTCGGGGCGCTCCGTGGGGTCCTGGCGGAGCAGCGACTCGACGACCGGGCGCAGCGGGCCGCACTCCTCGGCGAAGGCGGGCGGCTCCGCGCAGACGAGCTGGACGAGCTCGGCAGCGTTCTCCTCGGGATACGGGGCATGTCCCTGCACGGCGCGGTAGAGCAGCGCGCCCAGGGCCCAGAGATCGGTGGAGGGGCCGACGGGGGCCGCCAACTGCCAGTTCTCGTGGACCGGACCGGCCTGCTCCGGAGCCCAGCGCTCGGTGACCGCGCCGACGACCGCGATCCGCGCCTGCCGGGCGCGCTCGGCGGCCAGCGGGGTGGAGGGGCCGCGGAAGGCGGGGGCGCCGTCGTCGAGGAGCTCGTCCCAACGGCCGGTGGGCGCCACGGCTTCGGCGACGGCGGGCAGGGCGGAGTGCTGGGCCGAGGGCTGGGCGCCAGCCGGCTGGCGGGCGCCGGCGCGGAAGGAGTCGACGTTGCGCTGGGAGTCCGCGCGGAGGGCCTCTCCGCCCAGGCCGTGCTGCCAGCTCCCGGTCGACGCCGGACGGGAGCTGGAGGCGGAGGAGGGGGCCGAGCCGGGGGCTGGGCCGGGGGTCGAGCTGGGGCGGTCGGAGGCGGACCGGGGCGCGGGGAGCGCGGGGCGAGTCGGGGGCGCCTCGACCTCCGGGGTCGCACGCCGGTAGCCGTAGGGGAGTTCGCCGCCGTACGGATCGGTGTTGCCGCCCGCCGGGATCGGGCCGGAGCCCTCGCGCCCCGGGAACGGCGAGTCGTGCCAGGTGCCCGCCAGCCGGGCCGTCCCGGCGAACCCCTCGCCGTACTCGTCGTCGTCATCGTCGTCGTCGACGTCCACGACGGGGTGCGCCTCGCCCGGCCGCTGGGCCCACCAGTCGGGGTCGAGGCCGCTCTGCACCGGGCCGGTCCCGGGGGCGCCGGAGCCGTCTCCCCGGCGCAGGTCCTCGTTCACGCGGGCCGCGGCGCGGGCGCCCGCGCGGTAGGCGGCGATGGCGCCCGCCCTGGCCGCCCGCACATCCGGCACGGCGCCGATCTGCCGACCCGGACCGCCTGAGCTACCCGGACCACTTGAGCCGCCTGAGCCGCCGTCACCGGGCTCGTCCGCGCCGCGCTCGCTATAGCCGGACTCGCCCTGGCCGAGGGCCTGCTGGCCGAGGTGCTCCGGGCCCGTTGCGCTCGGGTCGCCATGGTCGAGCGGGTCGCCATAGTCGTTCGGGTCGGCCGGATCGCTGGGGCCGGCCGGATCGCTCGGGTCGCTCGGGTCGAAGGCAGCCTGCCCGGGGGCGCTCTCTCCCGGGGCGTCCTCGTCCCCGTCGAGCGACTCCGGCACCGGGGCGTACCCGCACAGCGCCTCCTCGGCCGCGCCCGACGCCAGGCCGGTCAGCACGACCCGCCCGTCGTCGCAGACGAGAACCGTACGCGTCGTGATGTTCCGGTGCGTCCAGCCGTGCGCGTGCAGCACGCGCAGCGCGGTCAGCACGTCGGAGGCGACCTCCGCGGCCCGGTAGGGGCTGAGCGGCTTGTCTGCGAGGAGCGCGGCCAGCGGGCGGGCGGCGACGCGTTCACTCACTATCCACAGCGAGCCGCCCTCGGCGAAGACGTCGAAGACCTGGTCCAGGCGCGGGTGGTCGGGGATCTGAGCGGCGGCCTGCGCGGCCTCGACGGCCCGCAGCACCGCCGGGTCGGCGGGCCTTCGCGTCGTACGCCCCGGACTCCTCCTCGGCACGGCGGCGCCCGCCAAGCCGTCGGCGTCGACCACCTCCGCGTCGACGACCTCCGGCAACGGCACCTGCCGCACCAGGACTTCCTGCCCGCTATAGGTGTCGAAGGCGCGGGTCTCGACGAGTTCGAACTCGTCGGAGGGCGGCAGCGGCAGGCGGTAGCGGTCGGCGAGCACCCTTCCCGCATAGTCGTCCACGACGCCTCCCCTCAAGCGCGCTGTCGTCCCCCGGTCGGTGCGGCAGACCGCACCAAACCGTCAATTCCGGTCGTTCTGCGGCCTCTTGCGGCCTCTTGCCGCTGCATACCGTCCGCGAGCTCTCACGATACGTGGCCTTGCTCAGTCCTTGGGCCTGAACGTCGCGAACGCCGTCTTACGCAGGGTCTGGCACTCCTCGCCGTCCCACTCGCTCGCCTTGCACGAGATCATGATCGAGTAGCCGCGCCCGGCGTCCACCTTGAAGCCCCTGTTGAGGACCCGTACCCGCTCGCCGCCCTGATTGCGCTCGAACGTCCAGTCGGCCACGGTCGGGTAGCCGTTGTAGTCGACCTTCTTGATGTCGATGTGCTTGTACTGGTCGCTGCTGACCCTTGTCCCAGCGACCGCGGCGGACCAGGCCGCTGCGGCGTCGTCCTTGGGGCTGGCGTTGAAGTCGACCTGGACGCGGGGGAATCCACCGCTCTCGCTGAAGATCCCTCCGGAGTTCTGGCCGGCGATGCCGGTCATCTTGAAGCCCTTGGGCATGGCCATGGTGAAGTGGAACTGGTCGTTGGTCACCATGACATAGCCGTCCGGGACGGCTTTCCCGCCCGCGGGGTCGTCGGTCTTGGGCGGGTCGGCCGGCTTGTCGCCGCCGGGCTCGCCGCTCGCCTGCTCGCCCTTGCCGCCGTCCTCCTCCTTGCCGGCGTCCGCTCCAGAACTCGTGCCCTTGCCCGTGCCCTCGGTGGACTGACCGTCGCCGCCGCCGTTCGCCGCCACTCCGGCCGAGGCGGTCGTGTCGCCCTTGGTCTTGTTCTGGCCGCCCTTCTTCTCGCCGTCCCCGTCGAGCGCTATCCACAGCACGGTGGACAGGACGGCGAGCACGACGACGACCGCGATGATCATCAGCGTGCGCCGGGGCACGACGTCGGTGATCGGCGCCCGCGCGGACGCGGGCCGCGCGGGGGTCGCCTGCGGCGCGGGCTGCGGCCTCGGCTCCGGCTTGGCGGCCGCGTTCCGTACGGAGCGCAGGGCGCCGCGCACCCGGTCGGCGGCCGGGTCCTTCGGCACGCTCGGCGTCGGGGGCGGAACGGGCGGCAGTGCTATGGCCCGCGTCGCCTCCGGCGACGGCTCGGGCTCGGCGGGCCGCTCCTGCTCCTCGGGCGCGAGCAGCACCTGGGTCAGCAGTGCGCGCGCGCCCGCGTCGTCGAGCCGCTGCGCCGGGTCCTTGACGAGCAGGCCGTAGATGACCTCCTCCAGCAGCGGGCCCGCGTTCTTCGGCGGGTCGAGCGGCTCGGTCATCACGGCGGTCAGCGTCGCGATCGCGGAGCCCTTGTCGTATGGCGGGCAGCCCTCGACGCTCGCGTACAGCAGGCCGCCGAGCGACCACAGGTCCGCGGCGGGACCGGGCTTGTGGCCTCGGGCGCGCTCGGGCGAGATATACGAGGGCGCGCCGACGAGCATGCCGGTCGACGTGATCGAGGGGTCTCCCTCGACCTGGGCGATGCCGAAGTCGGTGAGCACGACCCGCCCGTCCTCGGCGATCAGCACGTTGGACGGCTTGACGTCGCGGTGCAGGATGCCCTGGCGGTGCGCGGACTGCAGCACGTCCAGGATCGCCAGCCCGACCTCCGCCGCCCGGCGGGACGTCAGCGTGCCGTCCTCGCGGATGGCTTCGGCGAGAGACTTGCCCTCGACGAGCTCCATGACGATCCACGGCCGGTCGTCCTCGTCGACCACGTCGTAGACGGTCACCGCGCTGTTGTTGCGGATCCGCGCGATGGCCTTGGCCTCGCGCAGCGTACGGGTGATGAGGCGGCGCTTCTCGTCCTCGTCGATGCTGTTGGGGAAGCGCAGCTCCTTCACGGCGACGGTACGACCCAGGGTCTCGTCGACGGCCCGCCAGACGGTACCCATGCCACCACGCCCGAGAACCCCGCCCAGCCGGTACCGCCCGGAGAGCAGCCGCCCCTCGGAGTCCGCACTGTCGACCCCACCCGCGCCAGCGGCAGGCTTGGCCGCGCCGGACGCGGACTTGACGCCTCCGGGCTTGCCCTCAGCCGCACCGCCCCCGCCACCGGCCGCGGACTTGCCGCCACCGGCCGCGCCGACCTTGCCCTCGTCCGCCTTGTCACCGGTGCCGGCGCCGGCCACGGGCTTGGTTGCGGGCGCGGCTTCCGGCTTGGCTTCGACCCGGGCCTCCGGCTTGGCACCAGCCTGGGCTTCCGGCTTGGTCACGGGCTTGGCTTCGGCCTTGACCTCCGGCTTGGCTGCGGGCGTGGCAGGGCTCTTGGCCTCGGCCGCCTCGGACCCGGCACCGGACGTGACCGCAGACCCAGCCCCAGCCTTGGACTTCGCACCAGACCGAGACCCGGACCCGGCCGCGCCCTTGCCCTCGGCCGCCTCGACCTTGGGCTCAGCACCGGTCGCCCCGGCCGCCGCCGTCTTCGCGTCAGCGCTCGCCCCGGCCTTCACGTCAGGCTCAACCTCAGCCTTCGCCTCGGCCGCCTCGGACCCGGCATCGGACGTGACCGCAGACCCGGCCTCCGCCCCAGACCCAGACCCAGACTCGGACGCGCCCGTCGCCCCTGCCGCCGTCTTCGCGTCAGCGCTCGCCTTGGACTTCGCGCCGGACCCCACCGCGGACACGGCCCCGGCCTTCACGTCGGGCTCAACCTCAGCCTTCGCCTCGGCCGCATCCGCCGCATCCGCCGCTTCCGCCGCATCCGCCGCATCCGCGTCGGGCTCGTCCTGGGACGCCCCCGACCGGGGCTTGGGCACGACGGAGTCCGCTTCCCGCTCGCCCCGATCCGGCTCAAGCTCCTTCTTCGGGTCCTGGGACTCCACTTGGGGCTCCGTCCCGGAAACCCGGCCGGAGTCCCTCTCGGGCTCCTCGGCCGTGTCCCGCTGGGGCTTCCGCGACTGCTCCGCCTCCGACATGCGTCCCCTCTGCGATCCCTGATCTTCGCCCGCGCCTGCCGCTTCCCGCGCGATGCGGTAACCCGCCCTGGCAGAGCCCCCATTGTCTCTCACTCCAGGACCGGCGCTTCTCCCGGGTCACCCGTCCGCCCGGACGGGTCCAGAAGATGGATCACCAACAATGCCACTACTCGAGGTGAAGCTCACCGCTCTGCTGGTCGGAGCCCTTCTCGACCCGCTCTACCACACGCCCCTACCCGTTTGACCGCCCTTAACCAGCCATCTTCAAAGGCTGGTTTCCGCCGCAAAGCCCCAGACCGTCCGCACTCCGGGATCAGATCGGCACGATGTCCGGCGCCCCCAGCCGCGCCGCGTCCGCCGTGAGGTCGTCGGGCTGGCGCTGCGACTCCCGCTCCGCCTCTACCCGCTTCTCGTAGTGCTCCACCTCCTTCTCCAGGTGCTCCTTCTCCCAGCCCAGCACCGGGGCCATCAACTCCGCGCACTCCCGTGCGCACCGCGTGCCGCGATCGAAGGTCTCGATCGATATCCGGGTCCGGCGCGTCAGCACGTCGTCGAGGTGCCGCGCCCCCTCGTGCGAGGCCGCGTAGACGATCTCGGCCCGCAGATAGTCGTCGGCGCCCTCCAGTGGCTCCCCCAGCCTCGGATCGTCGGCGATCAGCGCGAGCAGCTCCTCGGCCATCGAGCCGTACCGGTTCAACAGATGCTCCACGCGCACCACATGGAGACCCGTCCGGGCCGCGATCCGCGCCCGCGCGTTCCACAGCGCCCGGTAGCCCTCCGCCCCCAGCAGCGGGATGTCCTCCGTGACGCAGTCCGCGACCCGCTGGTCCAGCGCGTGGACCGCCTCGTCCACGGCGTCCTTCGCCATCACGCGGTACGTCGTGTACTTGCCGCCCGCGACCACGACCAGGCCCGGCACCGGATGCGCCACAGTGTGCTCGCGCGACAGCTTGCTGGTGGCGTCCGACTCCCCGGCGAGCAGCGGCCGCAGCCCCGCATACACGCCTTCCACGTCGTCTCGGGTGAGCGGCACCGCCAGCACCGCGTTGACGTGCTCCAGCAGATAGTCGATGTCCGCGCTCGAGGCGGCCGGATGCGCCTTGTCCAGGTCCCACTCGGTGTCGGTGGTGCCCACGATCCAGTGGCGGCCCCACGGGATCACGAAGAGCACCGACTTCTCGGTCCGCAGGATCAGCCCGGTCGAGGAGTGGATGCGGTCCTTGGGCACCACCAGATGGATGCCCTTCGAGGCGCGCACATGGAACTGTCCGCGCTCCCCGATCAGCGCCTGGGTGTCGTCCGTCCACACCCCGGTGGCGTTGACGATCTGCCGGGCCCGGACTTCGTACTCCCCGCCGGCGTCCACGTCCTGCACCCGCGCTCCGACGACCCGCTCGCCCTCCCGCAGGAAGCCGACGACCCGCGCCCGGCTGGCGACTTGCGCGCCATAGCTCGCGGCCGTGCGCACGAGCGTGGCCACATAGCGGGCGTCGTCCATCTGCGCGTCGTAGTACTGCAGGGCCCCGACGAGGGCGTCCTTCTTCAGCGCGGGCGCGACCCTCAGGGCCTGGCGGCGCGACAGATGCCGGTGGACGGGCAGCCCGCGTCCATGGCCCGACGAGAGGGACATCGCGTCGTACAGCGCGACGCCCGATCCGGCGTAGAGCCGCTCCCAGCCCTTGTGCTGCAGCGGATAGAGGAAGGGCACGGGCTTGACCAGGTGCGGCGCCAGCCGCTCAAGCAGCAGCCCCCGCTCCTTCAGCGCCTCCCGCACCAGCGCGAAGTCCAGCATCTCCAGATAGCGCAGCCCGCCGTGGATCAGCTTGCTCGACCGGCTGGAGGTGCCCGACGCCCAGTCGCGCGCCTCGACCAGACCGGTCGACAGCCCTCTCGTCACAGCGTCGAGAGCGGTCCCCGCTCCGACCACGCCCGCGCCGACCACCAGCACGTCCAATTCACGCTCGGCCATCCCGGCAAGCGCCTCGGCGCGCTGCGCGGGTCCCAGTGTCGCTGTCCTCACTGTTGCCTCCCGTCGCCCCCGTCTGTGTCCCTGAGGTCGGGCTCACACCGTCGATTCTGTCCGCGATCCACGACTTCAGCCACCGCCTGTGGATAACACTCGGACAGCCACGAGCTTCCAATACGGCATATCGGTCATATTTACGCCTAGTGTGACATTGCGCCTGCCCCGTTCTGCCCACAGGGGTTGCGCTCACTGTCTCCTGCGGTTAAGGGAAGGACGGCCACCGCCATGCCCGCAGATCTCGCCGTCATCGGACTCGGTCACCTCGGGCTGCCCCTCGCCCAGGCCGCCGTGGCCGCCGGCATCGAGACCATCGGCTACGACACCGGCCCGCGCCAGCTGACGAACCCGGCTGCCGGCGTCACGCCCGCCGATATCCGCCGCATGCTCGCGGCCGGCTTCCGTACCGCCACCGACCCGGCCGAGCTCGGCCGCGTACGCACCGCCGTCATCTGCGCCCCCACGCCGCTCGGCCCGGACGGCGCCCTCGACCTCACGGCGCTCGCCGACGCCGCCGGCGCGCTGGCCGCCCGGCTGCGCCCGCACACCACCGTGCTGCTGGAGTCGGCCGTCCAGCCCGGCACCACCGAGGGCTTCCTCCGCCCCATCCTTGAGGAGGGCTCAGGTCTGCGCGCGGGACGGGACTTCCACCTCGCGTACTCGCCCAACCGCACCGACCCGGGCAGCCGCACCCACGGCTACGCCAACACCCCCAAGGTCATCGGCGGAGTCACCCCGGCCTGCACCGAGTCCGCCGCCGCCTTCTACAGCCGGCTGACCGACAAAGTGGTCCGCGCGCGCGGACCGCGCGAGGCCGAGACCGTCACGGTGCTCGAGACGAACTTCCGTCACGTCAACATCGCCCTGGTCAACGAGATGGCCGTGCTCTGCCACGACCTCGGCGTCGACCTATGGGACGTCATCCGCTGCGCCGAGACCAAGCCGTTCGGCTTCCAGGCGTTCCGCCCCGGCCCAGGGGTCGGGGGCCACGGCGTCCCCATCGACCCCAGCTGCTTCCCGCACGCCGGCCGCACCCCCGGCCACCCGCTGCGGATCGTGGGCCTCGCCCAGGAGATCAACACCCGGATGCCGCAGTATGTGATCCAGCGCTGCGCCACCCTCCTGAACGAGCACGGCAAATCGGCCCGCGGCGCGCGCGTGCTGCTCCTGGGCATCACCTACAAGCCGGACCTCGCCGACCTGGAGGGCTCCCCCGCGGCCGAGATCGCCCGGCGGCTGATGGATCTGGGCGCGGCCGTCAGCTACCACGATCCGTACATCCCCCACTGGCGGGTGCACAGCGTGCCGGTCCCCCGCGCCGACTCCCTCTACGAGGCCGCAGCCAGCGCGGATCTGACGGTCCTGCTCCAGCACCACCGCACGTACGACCTCCAGGGACTCGCCGTCAAGGCGCAGCTCCTGCTCGACACCAGGGGCGCCACCCCGGCGGGCGCGGCGCACCGCCTCTGAGCAGCTCCGCGGGTCGGCCTCGCGGGGAAGCTCTATGGACGGCCTCGCGGGTGAGGTCTATAGACGGCTCGGTGAAGGCGCTCCATAGCCGACCGCGGACCGAAACTGACTGCCGGGCCGGCGGATGGGACTGCTAGTCTCCGGGACCGCCGCTCGTACGTCCGTACGACGCCCGTGTCTCAGCAAGCCCAGGGGGAATCAGAACCATGAGCCAGCCCGTTCCACCGCCGTCCGGCAACCCGTTCGCCGGCGCTCAGTACGCCCCGGCCCCGCCGCCCGCGCCCGTCCGCGACAACGTCGGGCTCGGTCTGGCGACCGCCGTCGTCGTCGCCCTCATCGCCGGCGGCGTCTATGGCGCCATCGCGGGCTCGATCGAGCGGGAGATCGGCTGGGCGGCCGTCGGCGTGGGATTCCTCGTCGGCTTCGCCACCGGCAAGGTCGGCGGCCGGAACACCGTGCTGCCCGTCGTCAGCATCATCTGCTCGCTGGTCGCCGTCTACCTCGGCCAGCTGCTCAGCGTCGCCATGATCGCCGCGGATCTGACGAACGCGTCCGTGACGGAGATCCTGGTGGAGGACTTCGACCTGGTGACCTCGGCGTGGAACGAGAGCAAGGACGCGATGACCTTCCTCTTCTTCGCGCTCGCGGGAATCGCCGCGTTCTCCGGTGCGAAGAAGGCCGGCGAGTAGCCGGCTCGGCACCGAGCAGGCAACACCGAGCAGCTCAAAGCACCGAGCAGGCAGACGAGAGGGCGCGGGCCGCAGCAAGCGGCCCGCGCCCTCTCGGCGTATCTGTCCCCAGGTCAGCGGCGGTGCTGCGAGTCCGCCACAGTCACCTCGACGCGCTGGAACTCCTTGAGCTCGCTGTAGCCCGTCGTCGCCATCGCCCGGCGCAGCGCGCCGAAGAAGTTCATCGAGCCGTCAGGGCTGTGCGAGGGGCCGGTGAGGACCTCCTCGGTGGTGCCCACGATGCCCAGGTCCACCAGCTTGCCGCGCGGCACGTCCTCGTGGACCGCCTCCATGCCCCAGTGGTGGCCCTTGCCCGGCGCGTCGGTCGCGCGGGCCAGCGGAGAGCCCATCATCACGGCGTCCGCGCCGCACGCGACGGCCTTCGGCAGGTCGCCGGACCAGCCCACGCCGCCGTCCGCGATGACGTGGACGTACCGGCCGCCGGACTCGTCCATGTAGTCACGGCGGGCCGCCGCCACATCGGCGACCGCGGTCGCCATGGGCACCTGGATGCCCAGGACGTTGCGCGTGGTGTGCGCCGCGCCGCCGCCGAAGCCGACCAGCACGCCCGCCGCGCCCGTGCGCATCAGGTGCAGCGCGGCCGTGTAGGTGGCGCAGCCGCCGACGATCACCGGGACGTCGAGCTCGTAGATGAACTGCTTCAGGTTCAGCGGCTCGGCCGCGCCCGAGACGTGCTCGGCCGAGACGGTGGTGCCGCGGATGACGAAGATGTCGACGCCCGCGTCCACGACGGCCTTCGAGAACTGCGCGGTGCGCTGCGGGGAGAGCGCGGCGGCGGTGACGACGCCCGAGTCGCGCACCTCCTTGATGCGCTGCCCGATCAGCTCTTCCTTGATCGGAGCGGCGTAGATCTCCTGCAGCCGGCGGGTCGCAGTGGCCTCGTCCATCTCGGCGATCTCGTCGAGCAGCGGCTGCGGGTCCTCGTACCGGGTCCACAGGCCCTCGAGGTTGAGCACGCCCAGACCGCCGAGCTCGCCGATGCGGATCGCGGTCTGCGGAGAGACCACCGAGTCCATCGGGGCGGCCAGGAACGGCAGCTCGAAGCGGTAGGCGTCGATCTGCCAGGCGATCGAGACCTCCTTCGGGTCCCGCGTGCGCCGGCTCGGTACGACGGCGATGTCATCGAACGCGTACGCCCGGCGGCCGCGCTTGCCGCGCCCGATCTCGATCTCAGTCACGATGTGTGGCCTTTCCCTCTACGTCTGCCGTCCCAGTATCCCCGACGCACACGTGAGGGGCGGTCCCGGGAACCCCGGGACCGCCCCTGCGACGTGTGGACTACTTCCTGCTGTAGTTCGGCGCCTCGACCGTCATCTGGATGTCGTGCGGGTGGCTCTCCTTGAGGCCCGCCGAGGTGATGCGCACGAAGCGGCCCTTGCTCTCCATCTCGTCGACGGAGGCCGCCCCGACGTAGCCCATGGTCTGGCGCAGGCCGCCGACCAGCTGGTGCAGCACGGCCGAGAGCGGACCGCGGTAGGGCACCTGGCCCTCGATGCCCTCGGGGACGAGCTTGTCGTCGGAGGCCACCTCGGCCTGGAAGTAGCGGTCCTTGGAGTACGAACGGCCCTGGCCGCGGGACTGCATCGCGCCGAGCGAGCCCATGCCGCGGTACGACTTGAACTGCTTGCCGTTGATGAAGAGCAGCTCGCCGGGAGACTCCTCGCAGCCCGCGAGGAGGCTGCCGAGCATGACCGTGTCGGCGCCGGCGGCGAGCGCCTTGCCGATGTCTCCGGAGTACTGCAGGCCGCCGTCGCCGATCACCGGGACGCCCGCCTCGCGGCACGCGAGCGCCGCCTCGTAGATCGCGGTGACCTGCGGGACGCCGATGCCTGCGACCACACGGGTGGTACAGATGGAGCCGGGTCCGACGCCGACCTTGACGCCGTCCACACCCGCGTCGATCAGGGCCTGGGCGCCGTCGCGCGTCGCCACGTTGCCGCCGATGACGTCGACGCCGACGCTCGCCTTGATCTTCGCCATCCAGTTGAGGGCGTTGCTGTTGTGCCCGTGCGAGGTGTCCACGATCAGGAAGTCGACGCCCGCGCCGGCGAGCGCCTGGGCCCGCTCCAGCGCCTCCGGGCTCGCGCCGACGGCGGCGCCGACGAGCAGCCGGCCCTCGGCGTCCTTCGCCGCGTTCGGGTACTGCTCGGCCTTGACGAAGTCCTTGACCGTGATGAGGCCCTTGAGGATGCCCGCGTCGTCGACCAGCGGGAGCTTCTCGATCTTGTGGCGGCGCAGCAGCTCCATGGCGTCCTCGCCGGAGATGCCGACCTTGCCCGTGACCAGCGGCATCGGGGTCATGACCTCGCGCACCTGGCGCGTACGGACCGACTCGAAGGCCATGTCACGGTTGGTGACGATGCCGAGCAGCTTGCCCGCCGCGTCGGTCACCGGCACACCGCTGATGCGGAACTTCGCGCACAGGGCGTCGGCCTCGGCGAGCGTGGCGTCGGGGTGCACCGTGATCGGGTCCGTGACCATGCCGGACTCGGAGCGCTTGACCAGGTCGACCTGATTGACCTGGTCCTCGATGGACAGATTGCGATGCAGCACGCCCACGCCGCCCTGGCGCGCCATCGCGATCGCCATGCGGGACTCAGTGACCTTGTCCATCGCCGCCGAGAGCAGCGGGATGTTCACCCGTACGTTCCTGGAGACGCGGGACGAGGTGTCGACCGCGTTCGGAAGCACTTCCGACGCACCCGGCAGGAGCAGCACATCGTCGTAGGTCAGCCCGAGTGTCGCGAATTTCTCGGGCACTCCGTCGACGTTGGTCATGACACCTTCCCTAATGGCCTTGATCGGTGCGGATGTCCATGCTAACGGGCTCAGCGGCCGTCTCATTCCACGATCAAGATCGACGAGCAGCTTTGTGTGTTCATACGTACGGGAATGCCGTACGACTCAGCTGCTCAGCTGCCCCATCGAGGCATCGGTCACGCCCTGCGTCACTGCTCCGCCAGCGCGCGCAGCCTGCTGAGCGCGCGGTGCTGCGCGACCCGGACGGCTCCCGGCGACATCCCCAGCATCTGCCCGGTCTCCTCGGCGGTCAGCCCCACCGCGACCCGGAGCACCAACAGCTCGCGCTGGTTCTCCGGGAGGTTGGCGAGGAGTCGCTTGGCCCACTCGGCGTCGTCGCTCAGCAGCGCGCGCTCCTCGGGGCCGAGGGAGTCGTCGGGACGCTCCGGCATCTCGTCCGAGGGCACGGCGGTCGATCCCGGGTGGCGCATGGCCGCCCGCTGGAGATCGGCGACCTTGTGGGAGGCGATTGCGAAGACGAACGCCTCGAACGGCCTGCCCGTGTCCTTGTAGCGCGGCAGCGCCATCAGCACGGCGACGCAGACCTCCTGGGCGAGGTCCTCCACGAAGTGGCGCGCGTCGCCGGGCAGGCGGTTGAGCCGCGAGCGGCAGAAGCGCAGAGCGAGTGGATGGACGTGCGCGAGCAGGTCGTGCGTGGCCTGCTCGTCGCCGTCGACGGCACGGTGCACGAGGGCGCCGATGGCCCCCTGAGCAGTCGCCGCCTCGTCGTCACGCATCGGACCATCGTGCCTTGGCTGCTGAGCCTCCGTGGCACTGCGTCCCATCTTGTGCACCGAAGCGTTATGAGCAGGTGCGCCGGAAGTCATCTCGTGCGCCCTCCCCTCCCGCTCGACCGACTCGTCCCCGAGGAACTCCACACTCCAAGGATGCGGCATCGCGCGGGAAACGAATGCCCTCGGCAGTGCGCGGCCCCGCCCACCGGTGGCGGGCGGGGTCGGTCGTGCCCCCGCGGCGACCCACTCCTTATGGCCTAGCGGACCAGGCCCCAGCGGAATCCGAGCGCGACGGCGTGCGCCCGGTCCGATGCGCCCAGCTTCTTGAAGAGCCGCCTGGCATGCGTTTTCACGGTGTCCTCGGAGAGGAAGAGCTCGCGCCCGATCTCCGCGTTGGACCGGCCGTGGCTCATGCCTTCGAGCACCTGGATCTCACGGGCGGTGAGAGTGGGCGCGGCGCCCATCTCAGCCGAACGGAGCCGGCGCGGGGCCAGCCGCCAGGTCGGGTCGGCGAGCGCCTGTGTGACGGTCGCGCGCAGCTCGGCGCGCGAGGCGTCCTTGTGCAGATAGCCGCGGGCGCCTGCGGCGACGGCGAGCGCCACGCCGTCCAGGTCCTCCGCGACGGTGAGCATGATGATCCGGGCGCCGGGGTCGGCCGAGAGCAGTCGGCGGACCGTCTCGACACCGCCCAGGCCGGGCATGCGCACATCCATCAGAATCAGGTCCGAGCGGTCTGCGCCCCAGCGGCGGAGGACTTCCTCGCCGTTGGCCGCGGTCGTCACGCGCTCGACGCCGGGCACGGTCGCGACCGCGCGGCGAAGCGCCTCTCGGGCAAGCGGGGAGTCGTCACAGACGAGGACGGATGTCATGGCCGCCCTCCGCAGCTGATGCGCGTCACCTTGAGCCTCCAGGCTGGGGTACGAATCGTCACCTGTGCGGTTGACGCTCTCGGACATGTGCCCGAGCGCTTGTTCTTTCAACCGCCTCCGCACTCTCAACGACGGTCACTCGAAAGAGTTACGGGTCGGACGGCTGCCTTCAGCACTCTATGTGAGGGGTCGTGCGCAGAGGAGAGCGCCGCAGGTCATCCGTCCTTCACTGGACAGCTATGCCCCATTTAGCGGCTTTTCTTCCCTTTTGCTGGTGTCTGTGGCTAGATTCGCAATGAGTCATATTTACATCTACTAACACAGTAGATGTACGGTCGTTGGCACGGTGTGGGTGACTGGTTCGAGCGCCCCTCGGCTCGCATCCCGCCCGTTTCCGACTGGTCCTGTATCCACTCGCACGGTTTCAAGGGGACATGCGCTATGGCAGATTTCTCCCGCCTTCCCGGACCCAACGCCGATCTGTGGGACTGGCAGCTCCTCGCGGCATGCCGTGGGGTCGACAGCTCGCTCTTCTTCCACCCCGAGGGCGAGCGGGGCGCGGCGCGGAGTGCGCGCGAGAACTCGGCGAAAGAGGTCTGCATGAGGTGCCCGGTCCGCGCGGAGTGCGCGGCGCACGCGCTGGCGGTGCGGGAGCCGTACGGCGTGTGGGGTGGACTGACAGAGGACGAGCGCGAAGAGCTCATGGGACGTGCACGCCACCGGCTGATTCCGGCGACGAGCGCGGGAGGCGCGGCACGGGGATGAGACCTGAGGTCTGGGGACCTCGGGAGCTTTGGAAGAAACGTTTCTGCACTACCCCCTGCCCGGGTTGGGCGGGGGGTCGGTGCGCTGCGGGTCGACGGGGCGGGGGGGGATCGGTCTGGGTACGGCTGGTCGATCACTCGAATGGGCGAACGGGTTGGCGCGGGTATCGGCGCGGGGGGTGGGTGCGGGGGTTGCCGGGGGCGGGGGGGTGCCGCCTGGCGCGGGCGACGAGGGCGGGGCACCGGCCGCCGAGCGGCAGCCCGGAGGGGCACAGCAGCGAGCCTGCCGGGGGGCCCGCCGCCGGGTCAGGAGACCGGGCTCGGTCAGGACACCCGCTTCGGCGCGGCGGCCGCCGTGACTGGCGAGGGCTCGCCGCCCCGCCCACAGACGGGCTCCACCCAAGGGGGACACAGCCCGTTCAGAAGACCCGGCTCGGCCAAGCGACCCGCCCTGGTCAGGACCCACTCCGGTCGGGAGACCCGCCTCGGTGCGGCGGCTGCCATGACAGGCGACGGATCGCCGCCCGGCCCACAGACGCGCTCCATCCAAGGGGGACGCAACCGGGGACCCGCCTCCCGGAGAGCCGCCCTGGTCAGGACCCACGCAGGTCAGGAGACCCGCCTCGGCCCTGCGGTCGCCCCGGCAGACACGAACCCGACACCCAGCCCGGAGGCCCCGACCCCACCGTCCCCGCCAGGGCACCCACCCCCCTCAGCGCGCAGCCGACGCCGACGTCAGGTGGTTCAGGGTTGCGGCGACCGAGGGGACCTGGGCTAGGTCGGGGAGGGTGAGGGCCACGATCTGTCGTTGCACCGCCGGCTCGACGGTCACCGTGCGCGAGCCCTTCGGGCGTACCGACTCCAGTGCGAGCTCGGGCAGCACCGCCACCCCCAGGCCCGCCCCCACCAGGCCGATCACCGCCGGATAGTCGTCCGTCGCGAAGTCGATGCGCGGGGTGAAGCCCGCCTCCTCGCAGACCTCGACCAGCTGGCGGCGGCAGCGCGGGCAGCCCGCGATCCACGACTCCTCGGCGAGGTCGCCGATGGCCACCGCGTCCGACTCCGCCAGCCGGTGCCCCTCGGGGACCAGGCCCACGAGCCGGTCCGTGAGCAGCGGGCGGACCACCAGGTCGTCCCACTCCGTTCCCGTCGCGCTATAGCGGAAGGCGAGCGCCACGTCGCAGTCCCCCTCGCGCAGCATCTCCACCGAGCGCGGCGGCTCGGCCTCGACGAGGGAGACCCGGGTCCCTGGATGGGCCGCGCGCAGGGCTGCGAGCGCCCTGGGCACGAGGGTGGAGCTGCCGCTGGGGAAAGACACCAGGCGGACGCGGCCGGCCCGCAGACCGGCGATGGCCGCGATCTCCTCCTCGGCGGCGGTGAGCCCGGCGAGGATGCCGGACGCATGCCGTACGAGCGCCTCGCCGGCCTGAGTCAGGCGCATCTCGCGGCCGGTGCGGACGAGCAGCGGGGTGCCCGCCGACGCCTCGAGCGCCTTCATCTGCTGGCTGACGGCGGGCTGGGTGCAGCCCAGCTCGCGCGCGGCCGCGGAGAACGAGCCGGTGGCGGCCACCGCGCGCAGGACTCGGAGATGACGGGCTTCGATCACCCTCTGAATATAAGGGAGGCTTGGAGAGCGAGCTCCAAAATCGACTGCTCACTTTGAGATCGAACGGGTTAGCGTGCTGTCCATGAAGGTTCTGACCGTGAATGCAGGACGGCCCAAGACCGTCGACTACACCGACGCCGCGGGCGGCGCGACCGGCATCGACAAGCGGCCCGTCGAGGGGGCCGTACGAGTGACCGAGCCCGGCCCCAAGGGCGAGGGCGGCAGCGGCGTCGCCGGGGACACGGTCTGCGACCTGCGACACCACGGCGGCACCCATCAGGCCGTGTACGCCTACGCGCGCGAGGACCTGGACTACTGGGAGCGGGAGTTGGGCCGCCTGCTCTCCAACGGCACGTTCGGCGAGAACCTCACCACGATCGGGATCGACCTCGGCGCGGCGAGGATCGGCGAGCGCTGGCGGGTCGGCTCGGAGCTGGTGCTCCAGGTGACGAGCGGCCGCATTCCGTGCCGTACGTTCGCCTCCTGGCTGGGAGAGCGGGGCTGGGTCAGGCGCTTCACGCAGAACGGCCGGCCCGGGGCCTATCTGATGGTGATCGAGCCCGGCGAGATCAGCGCGGGCGACGAGATCCAGCTCGTGCACCGGCCGGATCACGACGTCACGGTCGATATGTCGTTCAGGGCCGCGACCACCGATCGGTCGCTGCTGCCGGGGGTGCTCGCGGCGGGCGAGGACGCGCTCCACCCCAGGCAGCTGCGCCAGGCCCGCGAGTACGTGGCCCAGCACGGCGCGAGCGCCCCCCATAGCGCGTAGGGGAAATCCCTGACTCCGCGCGGAAGTTGATTCGGGGGCGGCTGGGGGCCGCCCCCGATGTCGTCGCGAGCGGCCGCGGGGACGCTGGAGGCATGTCTCGGCTGAAGCGCGTCCTCATCGTCGTCACGGTGGTCGTCGCCGTTATAGCTCTCGCCCTCGGCGGCGGAGCGCTATGGCTGTACTCCGACGCGAAGGTGTCCACCGTCGGCTCGACGGAGTTCGACAACGAGCTGTCGGTGCCGCCGCTCGCGAAGTCCACGGTGACCAGCGACGGGACCCGCGTCTTCGACCTGACGATGCAGGCCGGCGAGAAGGAGTTCAGAGCCGGGAAGAAGACGCCCACCTGGGGCTTCAACGGCGACTACCTCGGGCCGACGCTGCGCGCCGCGCGCGGCGAGAAGGTCGCGGTGAAGGTCCGGAACAAGCTGGGCGAGGCCTCCACCGTGCACTGGCACGGGATGCACCTGCCCGCGAAGATGGACGGCGGCCCGCACCAGATGGTCGCCCCGGGCGCGACCTGGAGGCCGCACTGGAAGGTGGACCAGCCGGCCGCGACGCTCTGGTACCACCCGCATCCGCACGGCAAGACGGAGAAGCACGTGCAGCGGGGCCTGGCCGGGATGTTCCTCCTGGACGACGCCGCCGCCGACCGGCTCGCGCTGCCGAAGAAGTACGGCGTCGACGATCTGCCCGTCATCGTCCAGGACGTGCGCTTCGACGGGTCGAAGTTCGACCACGGGCACAAGATGATGCAGGACACCGGGTTCCTCGGCGACCGGACGATGGTCAACGGCACCCTCGACCCGTACAAGGAGGTCGGCGACGAGCTCGTACGGCTGCGGCTCCTCAACGGCTCGACCGCGCGCATCTATGACTTCGGCTTCTCCGACGACCGGGAGTTCGCGCTGATCGGGACGGACGGCGGGCTGCTGGAGAAGGCGGCGCGGATGGACCGGATCCGGCTGTCGCCGGGCGAGCGGGCCGAGATCGTCGTACACATGAAGCCGGGCGAGCGGACCGTGCTGCGCAGCTTCCCCCACGACTCCTTCGGGGACTTCTGGCAGAAGCGGTTCGCGGGCGGCGACGACTCCTTCGACGTCCTTCAGCTGCGGGCGAAGAAGACCCTGCGGGACTCCCCCGAGCTCCCCGGCGCACTGGGCGAGCTGGAGGTGCCGGACGGGTCGGACTCGGTGCGCGGGCGCTTCTTCGGGCTGCTCACCTCGGGCATCAACGGCAAGAAGATGGCGATGGACCGGATCGACGAGACGGTCACCCGGGGGACCGCGGAGACGTGGACCGTGCGCAACGAGCACAGCACGCCGCACAACTTCCACGTCCACGATGTGCAGTTCCGCGTCCTGGAGGTGGACGGCAAGCAGCCGCCGCCCTCGCTGCGCGGGGCCAAGGACACCGTCTTCGTGCCGGCTCATGCCACGGTGAAGCTGGCGATGCGCTTCGAGGGGCCTGCGGATCCTGATACTCCGTATATGTACCACTGCCATCTGCTGTACCACGAGGACCTGGGGATGATGGGGCAGTTCGTGGTCGTCGAGAAGGGCGAGAAGGCGGGCAAGGTGCGTACGCCTCACTCGCACGCAGGGCACTAACGTGCCGCCTATGACGACTGCACTGATTACGGGAGCGACCGCGGGCATCGGCGCCGCGTTCGCGCGACGGCTCGCCGCCGAGGGGCACAACCTGGTGCTGGTGGCCCGCGACACCAAACGGCTGCAGGAGCAGGCCACCGAACTGCACGACCGGCACGGCATCGAGGCGGAGGTGCTGACCGCCGACCTGGCCGAGGAGGCCGGGATCACGGCGGTCGAGAGGCGCCTCGGCGACCGGAAGAACCCGGTGGACCTGCTGGTCAACAACGCGGGGTTCGGCAACAAGGGACGCTTCTTGGAAGTGTCCATGGCCGACGAGCTGACCATGCTGAAGGTGCACTGCGAGGCGGTGCTGCGGCTGACGGCCGCGGCGACGGAGTCCATGCGCGAGCGCGGGCGGGGCGGCGTGGTGAACGTGGCGTCGGTGGCCGCGTTCGTGCCTCGCGGCACCTATGGCGCGTCGAAGGCGTGGGTCGTGCAGTTCACGCAGGGCGCGGCGCGGGATCTGGCGGGGTCGGGGGTGCGGCTGATGGCGCTCTGCCCCGGCTTCGTGCGCACCGAGTTCCACGAGCGCGCCGGGATGGGCACGGACAACATCCCCGGGTGGATGTGGCTGGACGCGGACAAGCTGGTGTCCACGGCGCTGGCGGACCTGGCCCGGGGGAAGTCCCTGTCGATCCCGGACCCCCGGTACAAGGCGCTGATGGGCGTGGTGAAGCTGGCGCCGCGCGGGATGCTGGGCGGGATCACGTCCAAGACAGGCCGGAAGTACGGTCCGCGGTAAGGGTGTGACAGGAGCCGTCCGGCCAGCGGACGCGGACGGCGCAGCTATAGGCGCCGCCGGCCTCGACGTCGGCCTCGACTTCGAATTCGACCTCGGCGAGCGTGTCGAGGGGCGCGGGGTCGGGCTCGGCGGTGAGGGACGCGAGGGCGACGAAGAGCGCCGGATCGCCGGCGGTACGGCCTTCCAGTGCGGCGGTGCGGGTGCGTCGGGCGAGCGGCGTGGAGCCGGTCTCGTACACACGGGTGCTCGAGTAGCCGTGCACGGGATGGAGTTGGGCGGTCGGGCCGTGCTCGTCGGTCGCCCAGCCGGTCTGGCGTACGGGGGTCCCCTCGGGCGCTCCGGCGACCAGATGGGCGCGTACCTCCACCCGGCCGAGGGCCAGCGTGGCGGAGACGACCCGGACGCCGGGGTGCGGGGTGTGGGCCGAGGCGAGCCAGCCGGGGCCTGAGCCGAGGGGGACGGCGGGTCCGCGCTCCGTCTCGACATCGTCGACGACCAGCGCGAAGTGGTTGTCGGCCAGGGCCTCGTGGGTGGTGGGGCCGGTCCGGGTCGAGTAGGCGAAGCGCGAGTAGTAGCGGGCGTCCTCGTCGTACACGGCGTGGTTGCTGCCGTGGTTGTGGAGGCGGACCACACCGTCGGCGGCGGTGGACTGGACGAGCATGTGCGGCGGTCCCACCAGGGTGACCGCGTCGGCGGTCTCGGCGGGCAGCGGTTCCTCGCGGTCGGTCCAGACGGGGTGGCCGGGCGGGATGAGCAGCCCGAGGAAGCCCTTGGCGGCCCAGTACGGCGAGCCGGGCCCCGAGTAGCTCTGCAGGACCGGCTCGTAGGGGCCGTGCCAGCCCAGCGAGAGCAGTCCGCGCTCGTCGCGCGCGCCTCGGTCGAGGAAGTGGCGCAGGGTCCCGGAGACGAGGCGGCGGGTGGCCCCGGGGGCGAGCGGGGTGTGGCCGGTCAGCGCGCCGAGCCAGGGCGCCGCGGCGGCGGCGAACCGGTAGGTCAGCGAACGCCCGTACGGCATGGGCGAGCCGTCCGCGCCGAAGAGGCGGGTCGCGTCGTCGAGGTGCCTGTGCAGGCGGGGGCCATAGCGGTCCAGGAGCCCCTGGTCGGCGGCGAGATGGGCATGGAGCACGGGATAGAAGTGCAGGGCCCAGCCGTTGTAGTGGTCGAAGGCGCGGTTGGCGCCGTCGCTGTACCAGCCGTCCCCCAGGTACCACTCCTCGATGCGGGCGAGGGAGCGGTCGACGGTGCGCCGGGCTCGGTCGGTCTCGATGCCGGCGTCCTGGAGGAAGCCGGCGACGGTGAGGCCGAAGAGCCACCAGTTGTTGTCGACCGGGGAGGGGTCCAGGGCGGGGAGCAGCCAGTCGACGGTCCGCTGGCGGGTGCGGTCGTCGAGGGCGTCCCAGAGCCAGGGGCGGGTGAGACGCAGGCTCAGCGCGACGGACGCGGACTCGACGATCGCCTGACGGACGTCGGCCGTCAGCGGCCAGGCCTCCGAGCGCTGGGTCCGCGCGGTTCCGGCGGCGAGCCCCTCGGCGTACCGGGCGAGATGGCCGTACGGGTCGCGGGCGTTGGGGTCGCAGCTCTGACGGGCGGCGTGCGGATCGGCGGCGTACGGGTCGCTCGGGTGTGGATCTCCGCTATAGGGGCCGGCGGGCGGGTCGGCGGCGTGCGCGCCCGCGATGCGGAGGGCGGCGAGGAGGAAGGTCCGGGCGTACCCTTCGAGGCCGTCCGACCGGGGACCGGAGCTGCTGGGGCGCGGTCCGGGGAGGTTGATCAGTCCATGCCGGGGCGAGGCGTAGGGGCGCACGGCCAGCAGGAGTTCGTCCGCTGTGGCTTCCCAGTGGCCGCGCGTCCAGCCGGTGTACGGGCTCAGCTCGCGGTTCTCGGACGGCGTGGGCATGAGGCGCATCATCACCGTGGATCGATCGACGGGTCAATGCATATGCGAGCGAACGATCGAATCCATTGTCGTTCGATCATATTGGACTAGGGTCTGTCTCATCGGGCCACCACACCGCGAGGGGGAGAGCCACCGTGCGCGAGAGTGCCGCTGAACGTCATAAGAGACTGCTGGAGCTGGTGCGCAAGCGCGGGAGCGCGCGCGTCTCGGACCTCGCCGGGCTGCTGGGGGTCTCCCCCGTCACCGTGCGCCGGGACGTGGAGGCGCTGGCCGGCGAGGGGCGGCTGGACCGCGTGCACGGATCGGTCTCCTGGCCGCAGGGCCGGGGGCAGGGCTGGGAGCCGTGGCGGGGGCAGGCGCCGGGCCAGGGGGGCGCCGAGCGGCGCGCGGGCGGCGGCGAGCTGGTGCTCGGGCTGCTCGCGCCCTCCGCGACGTACTACTTCGCCGAGGTCATCCGCGGGGCGCACGAAGCCGCGGCGCAGGCCGGCGCCCGGCTGGTCCTGCGGATCTCGGACTACCGCCCCGAGGAGGACCGCTCGCGCGCCGAGGGGCTGCTGGCCGCAGGCGCCGAGGGACTGCTGATCGCACCGGGCTGGCGCGGGCCGAAGGACCCGGCGGAGCACGGGGACTGGCTCACCGAACTGCCCGTGCCCACTGTGCTGCTGGAGCGCGGGGCCGCCCCCGGCAGCGCCCTGGACGGCCTGGACCGGGTCGTTTCCGACCACCGGCACGGGGTGCTGCTCGCCGTCCGCCATCTGGTGGGACTCGGGCACGGCGCGCCGCTGCTGGTCGCCCGAGCCGACAGCCCTACCGCGCTGGCCGTGCGCTCGGGGTACGTCGACGCGCTGGACGCGCTGGGCCTGCGAGCGCCCCGGGAGGCGATCGACTCGGTCTCGGCCGAGCAGCGGCCGGAGGACTTCGAGGCCGCGGTGCGGGCGCTGCACACGGCGGTGGCCTCCGGGCAGGCGACGGCGGCCGTGGTGCACAACGACGTGGACGCCATCCAGATGGTCCAGCGGCTGGCCGAGCTGGGCGTGCGGGTGCCGCAGGACCTGGCGCTCATCGCGTACGACGACGAGGTCGCCGCGCTCGCCGACACCCCGCTCACCGCGGTGGCCCCGCCCAAGCGGGCCGTGGGGCGGCAGGCCGCGCGGCTGCTGGTGGAGCGGCTGACGGCCGGTCCG
The DNA here is from genome assembly GCF_040681075.1 of Streptomyces sp. NPDC051907. Taxonomy (NCBI): domain Bacteria; kingdom Bacillati; phylum Actinomycetota; class Actinomycetes; order Kitasatosporales; family Streptomycetaceae; genus Streptomyces; species Streptomyces sp. NPDC051907. Next base: position 68,677 of record NZ_JBFAYB010000005.1, read on the forward strand.
GACGCGGACGAGCCGCGCAGGCATCTGTCGCTGCTGCCGCGGCTGCGGGTGCGCGCCTCCTGCGGCGCGGACCAGCGGACCCCCTGAGACGAGCGGACCTCCTGGCACCAGCAGACCCCTGAGACCAGCCGACCTCCTGAGCGGGCAGACCTCCTGAGGCGAGCAGACCCCTGAACGGATCGGGTGAGCATGAGGAGAGCCGCCCTGTCGAGCATTTCTGATCTATTTTCGCTCAATCGACCATCTGCTCTTGACTTCGTTCAGGACTGACCCAAGGATCGCGGCCAACGTCCATCCCGCGCCTGCCCAGGAGCCCGTGAAGCGAGGAGCTCGCGTTCCACCATGCACCGCGCCACTCACCATCGCCCCGCGCTCCTGATGGCCATGGGTCCCGGCATCGCCGAGCGCCTGCTCGCCGAGCGCCACCGCGCCCGCCTCACCGCGCTCGCCCGCACCGACCCGGACCTGGTCGCCCACAACCTCGCCGCCCCCGCGCCGCCCGTCGCCGCCGCCCTCGCCACGGCCGAGGTGCTGCTGACCTGCTGGGGAGCTCCCCCGCTCACCGCCGAGGTGCTCGCCGCGGCGCCCCGTCTGCGCGCGGTCGTCCACGCGGCCGGGTCCGTCAAGCACCACATCACCGAGGCCTGCTGGGAGCGCGGCATCGCGGTGACCTCGACGGCCGCGGCCAACGCCCTGCCCGTCGCCGAGTACACGCTCGCCGCTATCCTCTTCGCGGGCAAGCGCGTGCTGCGCTCGGCCCACCGGTACGGACAGCTGCGCGCCCCGCACGACTGGGTCTCGGAGCTCGACGGCGCGGGCAACTACCGCCGCACCGTGGGCGTCGTCGGCGCCTCGCGCATCGGCCGCCGTGTGATCGAGCTGCTGCGCCCCTTCGACCTGCGGGTCCTGCTGTACGACCCCTATGCGGACGCCGCCGAGGCCCGCGAACTCGGTGTCGTACGCACGGAGCTCGACGAGCTGTGCGCCCAGAGCGACGTCGTCACCGTCCACGCCCCGCAGCTCCCGGCCACCCACCACATGATCGACGCGCGGCGGCTCGCGCTCATGCCCGACGGGGCGACGCTGGTCAACACCTCGCGCGGCTCGCTGGTCGACGAGGCCGCGCTCCTGCCGGAGCTTCTCTCGGGCCGCCTCGACGCCGTGCTCGACGTCACCGATCCCGAAGCCCCGCCCGCCGACTCGCCGTTGTACGAGCTCCCGAACGTCCTGCTGACTCCGCATATCGCGGGCTCCCTGGGCAACGAGCTGCACCGGATGGCGGACCGGGCGCTCGACGAGCTGGAGCGCTACGCGGCCGGCCTGCCCTTCGCGGACCCGGTGCTCCCGGGGACGCTGCACCACTCGGCCTGAGGCGCTCCAGAGCGCCTGAAGCCCTCATATCTCACCAAACCGCATATCTCACTAAAATGGACGCATCCCACCCAGTCCCAGCAGACGGAATCGGGAGTCGCCATGAAATTCGTACAAATAATCGACTGTAAGACCGACCGGTCCGACGACATGGGCCGGCTGATGGACCAGTGGGTCGAACAGACCAAGGGCCGGCGGACCGCCACGCACAGCCTCATCGGCAAGGACCGCTCCGACGGGCACGTCGTAGAGATCGTCGAATTCCCGTCGTACGAAGAGGCGATGAAGAACTCCCAGCTGCCGGAGACGGACCGGATCTTCCAGGAGATGGTCGCCCTCTGCGACGGGATGCCCACGTTCACGGACCTCGACGTCGTCCGCGACGACCAGTTGAACGAAGCGCTGTCGCGCCGCTTCTTCTACGAGGTCGCCGCCGGCGGCGACCTCGCCGCCATCGACGAGCTGTTCGCGGCCGACTACCGCGACCACGACATCATGAAGGACGAGGAGTCGACGATCGGGTCCGAGGTGATCCGAAGCGACGTCACCGGATGGCGCGACGCCTTCGACTTCACGTTCACCCTGGACAAGGAGATCTGCCAGGGCGACGACGTCGTGACGCTGTGGTCGTGGAAGGGCACCCACAAGGGCGAGTTCATGGGCCTCGCGCCGACGGGCAAGGAGTGCACCATGACGGGCACCACGATCTTCCGGTGCGAGGACGGCAAGATCAAGGAAGGCTGGTGGCACTTCGACGCCATGGGCCTGATGCGCCAGCTCAGCTCCTGAACAGACGCGGAAGGCCCCCGTCCCAGCCGGCGAGCGGCTGGGACGGGGGCCTTTGTGCTGCGTGCGTCAGTGGGAGTGGCCGTGGCCGTGCCCGTGACCCGCGTCGCCCTCGTCCTCGGCCGGCTTCTCGACGACCAGGGTCTCGGTCGTGAGCAGCAGGGAGGCGATGGACGCGGCGTTCTCCAGCGCGGAGCGCGTGACCTTGACCGGGTCGATGACGCCGGCCTTCACCAGGTCGCCGTACTCGCCGGTCGCGGCGTTGAAGCCCTGGCCCTTGTCCAGCTCCGCCACCTTGGAGGTGATGACGTAGCCCTCGAGGCCGGCGTTCTCGGCGATCCAGCGCAGCGGCTCGACGGCGGCGCGGCGGACGACGGCGACACCGGTGGCCTCGTCGCCCTCCTTGCCGAGGTTGCCCTCGAGGACCTTGACGGCGTGGACGAGCGCGGAGCCGCCACCGGAGACGATGCCCTCCTCGACCGCGGCGCGGGTCGCGGAGATGGCGTCCTCCAGACGGTGCTTCTTCTCCTTCAGCTCCACCTCGGTGGCGGCGCCGACCTTGATCACGCACACGCCGCCGGCCAGCTTCGCGAGGCGCTCCTGGAGCTTCTCGCGGTCCCAGTCGGAGTCCGTGGACTCGATCTCGGCCTTGATCTGGTTGACGCGGCCGACGACGTCCTCGGACTTGCCGCCGCCGTCGACGACGGTGGTCTCGTCCTTGGTGATCGTCACGCGGCGGGCGGTGCCCAGCACGTCCAGACCGGCCTGGTCGAGCTTGAGGCCGACCTCCTCGGCGATGACGGTGGCGCCGGTGAGGGTCGCCATGTCCTGGAGCATCGCCTTGCGGCGGTCGCCGAAGCCGGGGGCCTTGACCGCGACCGCGTTGAAGGTGCCGCGGATCTTGTTCACGACCAGGGTCGACAGGGCCTCGCCCTCGACGTCCTCGGCGATGATCAGCAGCGGCTTCGAGGCGCCGCCCTGGATGATCTTCTCGAGGAGCGGGAGCAGGTCCTGGATCGAGGAGATCTTGCCCTGGTTGATCAGGATGTACGGGTCGTCGAGGACGGCCTCCATACGCTCCTGGTCGGTCACCATGTACGGGGACAGGTAGCCCTTGTCGAAGGCCATGCCCTCGGTGAAGTCGAGCTCCAGGCCGAAGGTGTTGGACTCCTCGACGGTGATGACACCGTCCTTGCCGACCTTGTCCATCGCCTCGGCGATGAGCTCGCCGACCTGCTGGTCCTGCGCGGAGAGCGCGGCCACGGCGGCGATGTCGGCCTTGTCGTCGATCGGGCGGGCGGTCGCGAGGAGCTCCTCGGACACGGCCTTGACCGCGGCGTCGATGCCCTTCTTGAGGGCGGCCGGGGACGCGCCCGCGGCGACGTTGCGCAGACCCTCGCGGACCAGCGCCTGGGCGAGCACGGTGGCGGTGGTGGTGCCGTCGCCAGCGATGTCGTTGGTCTTGGTCGCCACCTCCTTCACCAGCTGCGCGCCGAGGTTCTCGTACGGGTCCTCGATCTCGACCTCGCGGGCGATCGTGACACCGTCGTTGGTGATGGTGGGAGCGCCGAACTTCTTGTCGATGACGACGTTGCGGCCGCGGGGGCCGATCGTCACCTTGACCGTGTCGGCAAGCTTGTTGACGCCGCGCTCGAGGGCGCGACGGGCGTCCTCGTCGAACTTCAGGATCTTCGCCATGGAGCTTTCAAGTCCTCTCAAAAACGAACTGCGCCCCGGACCGCCCGGCTGTGATATCGCGGGGGCCAGGGGCGCAGGTCACGTACAACCGGGATGAACTACTTCTCGACGATCGCGAGCACGTCGCGAGCCGAGAGGACGAGGTACTCCTCGCCGCTGTACTTCACCTCGGTGCCGCCGTACTTGCTGTAGAGCACGACGTCGCCGGTCTTGACGTCGAGCGGCAGGCGCTCGCCGTTCTCGAAGCGACCCGGGCCCACCGCGAGGACGACGCCCTCCTGGGGCTTCTCCTTCGCAGTGTCCGGGATGACCAGGCCAGAGGCCGTGGTCTGCTCGGCGTCGAGCGGCTGGACCACAATGCGGTCCTCGAGCGGCTTGATGGCAACCTTGGAGCTGGCGGTCGTCACGATCCGACCTCCCCCTTCGGAGATCTCACGGGGTTAACTGTCTGAGGTGGCGACCAGGTGGATCCGTCGTCGCGGGTGCCGGACCTGCCCGTCGCTGTGTTGGCACTCTCCTACGGGGAGTGCCAGACCTGAGACTATGACCGCGATTAGCACTCGGTCAAGCGGAGTGCCAATGAGCGCTGTGGCGTCGTTTCGATCTCGATTGCCTCAGCCCGCCGCCGCGGGCCCTCCCGACCGGTCCCGGCCCGCTCCCGCAGGGACAACGCAGCGGCCCGCGCCGGGGTTCCGGCGGCGGCTCCCGTCTCGCCTCCGTGCACACCTCCATGAACGTCTCCGCGCACGTCTCCGTAGACCGCGCGGACATGCCGCGCCGCCTTGCGGGCGAGCCGCTCGATGGGGTCGAGCGAGGAGGGCGAGGCCTGCGGGGAGCACCCGGCGGCGAGAAGGGCGCCGACAGCGAGCAGCCTGACGAGCGGCCGGCGCGCGCCGCTCATCCGCGGAGCCTGTCGTCCATAGCCGCCGGTCGCCCATAGCGGTCGGCCGGCTGTCGTCCATGGCGGCCGGTCAACTGTCGTTCGCAGCGGTCGGTCGGCTGTCGTCCAGTGCGGTCAGGCAGTTGTCGTCCATGGCGGCCGGTCATCTATAGCCGCCGGTCATGCGCGGCCGCCGGTCATACGTAGTCCTCCAGCCTGGCCACGGCGTACCCCTTGGCGGTGACCGTGTTCAGGACCTGCCGGATCATGTCGGGCATCGTGCCCTTCCAGTCCTCGCGGCCGCGGAAATGGGTGAGGATGATGTCGCCGGCGTGCAGGTCGCGGTCCCACTCCCGCCACTCCATACGGTCGGGGAACCCCTCCGCCGCCCAGAGCGGCACCGCCTTGACTCCGCAGGACTGCGCGGCGCGCAGGGTGTCGCGGTTGTAGTTGCCGAACGGCGGGCGGAAGAGCGGGGGCCGCTTGCCATAGCGCTTCTCGATGTTGGCCTGCTGGCCGCAGATCTCGCGCTTCTGCGCGGCGTAGGAGAGCCCGGGCATATAGCGGTGGTTGAGCGTGTGGTTGTGCAGGAAGACTCCGCGGTCCTGCATCCGCTTGAAGTAGCCGTAGTCGTCGTTGATCACGTAGTCGCTGATGAAGGCGCTGTACGGGATCCGCAGGTCGGACATCATCCGCAGCAGCGCGGGGTCCTTCTCCGAGCCGTCGTCGATCGTCAGGAAGACGACCTTCTCCTTGACCGGCACCGTGGTGAAGACGGGCGGCAGGTCCTCGGCCCCCTCGACCTCGAACCCCTTGCGGGTGGTGATCCTCGGCTTGACGGCGGGCGGCATGGGCGCGACCAGCGGGGTCTTCTTCAGCCCCCACTTCTTGGCGGCGGCGACCCGCGCGGCGTGGGCGGCCCGTACCCGCGTCACATACGAGGAGAGCGCGCCGGCCGGCCCCCGCCGCTCCTTCGCCTGCTGGCCGGGGGCCGGCTGCGGCGGGGCGTCCGTCTCCGCGCCGCCGCAGCCGGAGGCGAGGGCCGCGAGGACGAGGGCGGCGAGGGCGGTGCGCGCGCGGGCAGGGCGGCGGCGACGGCCCTGCCCGCGACTCCGCCCACGACCTTGAATGACACACTTATGCTCTTTTTGTCTTACTAGCTGCATGGCGCTGGATCCTGTCAGCACGGATCCGTACGGCCCCGCCGACACCTCCGCCGCGAGCGCACCATCCCCCACCTGGCCCACAATGATCCGGTGAACGACCTCTCCGCCCTCGACGCCTTCTCCTCGCTGCAGACCGACCAGGGCAGGGCGCTGCTGGCCGAGCTGCGCGACTACGACCCCGCGCAGGAGCTGGCGATCGCCACCCGGCTGCGCCGCGAGCACCCCGCCGAGCTGGTCTCGGCCGCGCTCACCCAGGCGAGGCTGCGGCAGCGCGCGGCGGCGAAGTTCGGCGCGCAGGACGCGCAACGGATGTTCTTCACCCCCAACGGCGTCGAGCAGGCGACCCGCTCCTCGGTCGCGGCGTACCGAGCCGGCCGGTTCGCCGCCCTGGGCGTGCGCAGCGTGGCCGATCTGTGCAGCGGCATCGGCGGCGACGCCCTCGCGCTCGCCCGGGCGGGCATCTCCGTGCTCGCCGTGGACCGCGACCCGCTGACGGCCGCCGTCGCGCGGGCGAACGCGCGGGCGCTGGGCCTCGCGGACCTGATCGAGGTCCGCTGCGCGGATGTGACGGAGATCGACACGACGGCGTACGACGCGGTCTTCGTGGACCCCGCCCGGCGCGGCGGACGGGGGCGGATCTTCGACCCGGAGGCGTACTCCCCGCCCCTGTCCTGGGCGATCCAGGCGGCCCGCACCCGCCCGCACGCGGCCCTGAAGATCGCGCCGGGCATCCCGCACGAGGCGGTGCCCGAGGACGCCGAGGCGGAGTGGATCTCGGACGGCGGCGATGTGAAGGAGGCGGTGCTCTGGTTCGGCGCCCGCCCGGGCGCGATCAGCGCGACGCTGCTGCCGGGCCCGCGCTCGCTGACCGGGGCGGGCCTGCCCGACCCGGCGGTGCGCACGGTGGGCCGGTTCCTGTACGAGCCGGACGGCGCGGTCATCCGGGCGCATCTGGTGGCCGACGTGGCCGCCGAGCTGGGCGGCGGGCTGATCGACGAGACGATCGCGTACGTCACGGCGGACGAGCTGAGGCCGACCGCGTACGCGACGGCGTACGAGATCACCGACGAACTCCCCTTCAACGTGAAGAAGTTGAAGGCGCTGCTGCGCGAGCGCGAGGTCGGGGTGCTGACGGTCAAGAAGCGCGGCTCGGCGGTGGAGCCGGAGGAGCTGCGCCGCAAGGTGAAGCCACAGGGGCGCAACGCGGCGACGGTCTTCCTGACGAGGGTGGCGGGGGCGCCGACGATGCTCGTGGGGCGTCCCGCGTAACCAAGATCACCCCGCGGTCTTCTTTTCCCCAACCGACGGTTGGCCGGAAGCCGTTGTTAGGGTCGGGTGACTGTGTCGGGTGGCTCTAGGGGGAGTGATGGTGGAGAAGGCGAACCTCGACGTCGCCGAGGAGGACCTGACCCAGCTCGCGGGGGACCTCGACGCGATGCAGCGCCATCTGGACAGCCAGGTGCGGCGCATGGACGCGGTCGTGGACCGTATCGAGGCCGGCTGGAAGGGCGAGGCGTCCAAGGGCTACCGCGCGCTGCACCGGGGCGCGGCCGAGGACGCCGTGCGGATCAGGGAGATCCTCGTCGTCCTCGAGGAGGCGATGCGGATGAGCCGGGACGGCTTCACCCAGCAGGAGCTGGACACGCTGCGGCGGATGCGCAGCCAGCAGAGCCAGGTCGACGTCGTACGGGAGGCCCAGGAGCTGTCCGAGGACACCGCGCCGACGCCGCCGAGCAGCCGCATCCTCGACATCTGAGCCGACGCCTGAGCCGAGTCCGTGTCGACGTCCGAGCCGGTGCCTGAGCCGAGGCTGAGGCGACGTCCGGGCCAGGCGTCTGAGTCGGCGTCCGGGCCGGCGTCCGAGTCGTATCTGAGCCACGTAGGAAACCGGGGGAACACCGCATGACCGACGACTACATAGGCGTCAGCTTCACCACTCTGCGCGATCTGGCGGGCGAGCTGGAGGACATCCTCAAGCAGCTCAACCTGCGCCTGGAGACCCTCTACACCCGCACCGAGAAGGTCGTGCTGACCTGGCAGGGCGACGCGCGCGAGGCCTTCGTCGAGGAACTCGACCAGTGGGACAAGCAGATGCAGGACCTCCAGGCCGCGCAGGCCTGGCTGCACGAGGTCGTCACGACCGGCCAGGCCAACTACGGCGCCGCCCACCGCGCCGTCCTGCGAGGCTGGGGAGCCGCCTGATGGGCACCCCGCCCCCGCCCCCGCCGGCGAACGGCACGATCGACGTCAAGCCGTCCGATCTGTCCATGCCGGAAGCGCCTTAGCATGCCCGACGTGACCACCTACACCGGAGCCGTCTTCAACAACGGAGCGGTCTCCAGAATCCTCGATCTGGCCGTCGCGTGCCGACACGACGACGCCAGCCCCCTCGAGGACGAACTGGCCCGGTTCTGCCGGACGATCGAGGACTCGCCGCAGGCCGACTGGGCCATGCCCGTCGCCACGGTGTCCGCCCTGCTCGATCTGCTCTCGGACCAGCTCGCATCCGAGGAGCCGCCCGAGACGCCGGCCGGGTTCTCCGAGAAGCTCGGCGAAGCCGCCGGCGAGCTGTCCGGGCCCGAATTCCTCCGACTGCTCTCCGGTCTGCTCCGGCTTCAGGACCGGGAGGCCGTTCCGGACTTCGAGCAATTGCCGATGGCGGCCTGGGAAGCCCGTCTGAAGTTCGGCAGGATCGCGCAGTTCTGGTGGTGGGTGGACTCGGGCGAGTACGAGGACTTCGACGAGGGGGTGCGCGAGGGAGTCGCGAGCGAGCATCCCACCCGCTGCCATCAGGACATGTCCGCACTGGCCGCGGAGCTTCAGGAGGCTCTGCTGCTCTTCCCCACACCACAGGCACTCGAGGCCGGGCTCGTCGAGGCGATCCCCTGGGCCTCCAAGCCGGTCCTGCAGGCCATTCTCAACGCCGTCCACGTCCACTTCGAAGAGCAGCACTGAGGTCAATTCCGTGTCGAATCCGAACCGTTCCGCCACTTATCCCGACCGGGAGGCCGCGCAGTGGGCGACCCAGCAGGTCGTGACCGCCAACGAGCAGGCGATCCACCGCTGGCTGGCCCAGTCGACGCGGCAGCGCCTGACCATCGAGGCCGCCTGGCCCTCGCGCCCCGAGCCGGTCGGGCGGGTCCTGCTGCAGGCGATGATGCTCGCCGGCCGCGAGCCGATCGACGTCCGCGCCGCCCGCGTGGTCCTCAAGCGGGACACCGCCAGCCCGCACGGCTTCACCGTCCACGCCACCTTCCCGATCTACCTCTAGAGGCAGCACACCCGTGTCCCTGAAGCCGCGCGAACACGACCGCAAATACGGCGAGCTGGACCACGTCGTCCGGGCCTACCTCGGCCGCACGGCCGACGAGGACGAGCCGCTGACCGCCTACCTCCGCCACACCTGGCGCACCCGCCCCTGGGCCCTGCCCGTCGCTGAGCACCAGCTGCGCGAGTACGCGGAGAACCCCCCGGGCCGACTGCGCCTGCGGCTGGGCGAGTTCTACCCCGTGCCGGACGTCGGCCTGCCCGACGCGGAGATCCAGGCCTGGCTGCTGCGGCTGGCCGAGCGCCTCAAGGAGAGCGTCGAGACCGGCCAGGCCCCGCCCCCCGCCACCCCCCAGACCCACTGGGAGTGGCACGCCCGCTTCCCCGAGCTCGCCCAGCTGCTCGGCGGCTGGTACTCCCAGGACATGCCCGAGGAGTTCGAGGACCACGACGCGGCGCTCGACGACTACCTCGACACCACCGACAGCGGTCTGATCGCCCAGCTCAGCGGCGAGGTGCACGACCTGCTCACCCTCCCCCTGGACGAGTCCGACTACGCGCTGGCGCTCGCCGAGCTCGGCATGGAGGTCGACCCGCCCGAGTCCTTCGCCCCCGGCGCCTGGCTCACCGAGCTGGCCGCCCGTCTGCGCGCACGCTGACCGGGGAACGGAGACAGGCCGGCGGCCCGCGGGGGGCTGCCGGCCTGTCGGCCTGTCGGAGACGAGGGGGCGGGGACGGGCGCGGCGGAGGCCTGCTGCTCTCAGCCGCGGCCGAGACGGACCGCCCACCGGTAGTGGGTCACCGCCTTCGCGACGCCCAGCAGGCCCGTCAGCCACATGATGAAGCCCATCCCCATGACGACGGTCACCTCCGCGTACGTCTCGCTGCCGGGCCGGGCGCCCGCCGGGTAGGCGAAGCAGACCCACAGGCCGAGCGCGCACAGCACGAACGACGGGATGAGCCAGAGCAGGCTCTCGCCCGGCGCGCGGTGGCGGGCGTCGCGGGCCGGGTCGTGGGCCAGGGACGACCACTGGGCCAGCCGTTCGCGCACCGCCTTGTCGCGCCGGATCCCCGCCACGATCACCAGCCCGGTGGGAATCATCGCTCCCAGACCGATCGCCATGAAGATCGGGATGAGCATGTACGAGGTCGCGTCGACGCCGTCGTGGAAGGTCGTCAGCGCCGCGCCGATCATCCCCCACCCGGCCGCGAAGCCGGCCGCCGTCAGCCAGAACAGCAGCAGGCGCGACAGTCCGATGCTCAGCCGGCTCAGCTCGCCCATCGCCCTCCCCCGGTCGTTCAGCATCGACTCGTCGTCGGGCCAGGCGCGTATCTCGGCAGGCGGCGGAGGGGGCGGAAGCGTACTGCGGGACATGCGCACGAGGCTATCGCCTGATCAGAAGGCGAGATCAGTCAGCTCCTCGGGCACCGGCAAGAGCCCGTCTGGGCCGGGGACCTGCGCGTCTCACTCGCACTGCGCCGCCCGCTTCAGCAGCAGCTCCCTCTCCCGCTCGTTGCGCGTCAGCGACGCCGCCCGCTCGAACTCCTCCCGGGCCTCGGCCGTCCGCCCCAGCCGGGACAGCAGGTCGCCTCGCACGCTGGGCAGCAGGTGGTACCCCTTCAGCGCCGGCTCCCGCGCCAGCGCGTCCACCAGGGGCAGTGCCGCCTCGGGGCCCTCCGCCATGGAGACGGCGACCGCGCGGTTGAGCTCCACCACCGGGGAGGGGGCGACCGCGGCCAACTGCCTATAGAGGACGGCGATCGTGGACCAGTCCGTGTCGCTATAGCGGACCGCCTGGGCGTGGCAGGCGGCGATGGCGGCCTGGAGGGCGTACGGCCCGGGGGCGCCCTCGGCGGTCGCGTTCGCCCGGCCCAGGGCCGCGAAGCCGCGCCGGATCAGCAGCTGGTTCCAGCGGGTGCGGTTCTGGTCGGCGAGCAGCACCGGCTCGCCGTCCGGGCCGGTCCGGGCCGCCGTGCGCGAGGCCTGGATCTCCAACAGCGCGACGAGCCCGTGCACTTCGGGCTCCTCGGGCATCAGCCCGGCGAGCACACGGCCGAGCCGCAGCGCGTCCTCGCACAGCGCGGGGCGCACCCAGTCGTCGCCCGCGGTGGCGGAGTAGCCCTCGTTGAAGACGAGGTAGACGACCTCCAGGACCGACGGGAGGCGCTCGGCGCGGTCGGCGCCGTAGGGCGCCTCGAAGGAGACGCCCGCCTTGGCGAGGGTGCGCTTGGCGCGCACGATGCGCTGGGCGACGGTCGGCTCCGCGGCCAGGAAGGCCCGTGCGATCTCCTCGGTCGTCAGCCCGCCCAGCAGCCGCAGGGTCAAGGCGATCCGCGCTTGGGTGGACAGGACCGGATGGCACGCGGTGAAGATCAGCCGCAGCAGGTCGTCGTCGATGTCGTCGGCGTCGGCGGGCTCCGCGGGCGGCACGTCCTCCAGGGTCCGCCCGACCTCCGCCAGCTTGCGGGCGTACGTCTCCTTGCGGCGTACGAGGTCGATCGCCCGGTGCTTGGCGGTGGCCATGAGCCAGGCGCCCGGCTTCTCGGGGACGCCCGACTCCGGCCACTGCTCCAGCGCGGCGACCAGTGCGTCCTGCGCGAGCTCCTCGGCGATGCCCACGTCCCGTACGATCCGGGCGACGCCGGCGATGATCCGCGCCGACTCGATCCTGAACACCGCTTCCACCGCGCTCGCTGTCGTCACGGCCACCCATCAGAGCAGCCCTGGGAGCGCGGAGGCAAACACCTGGGCGCCCCGTCCGCTCAGGAGGGGGGCAGGGTCTCCAGCGACTCGAACCGCCAGCGGTGCACGGGCCGGGTGATCAACTGGGCGTCGGGCTCCGGCAGCTCCGGCAGCGGCGCGTTCACGTCGTCCGCGTCCCACCAGGTGATGACGAGGACGCGGTCCTGCGGGGCGCGCAGGGTCTCCTGGCGCAGCGGCTCCGACGCCAGCTCCTGCGCCCGGGCCCGCGCCCACTCCAGCAGCTCCGCGCCGCGGCCCTGCACGGCGCGGGCCTCCCACATCAGCGCGACCGTCATGCCGCTCATGAGTAGAGGTTGTCCTTGCTGATCTCGTGCACATGGTCGTGCGTGTGGGCGTGCTTGTGGGCGTGCGGCTGCTTCTCGCCCGGGACGTGGGGGTCCGTCACCGGCAGGGACGAGTCCGCCGACAGCTCCCAGTCGGAGGCCGGCCTGTTGCGGGCGACCATCTCCGCCCCCAGCGCCGCCACCATCGCGCCGTTGTCGGTGCACAGCCCGGGCCGGGGCACGCGCAGCCGGATGCCCGCCCGCTCGCACCGCTCCAGGGCGAGCGCGCGCAGCCGGGAGTTGGCCGCCACTCCCCCGCCGATCATCAGATGGTCCACGCCCTGGTCCTTGCAGGCCCGCACCGCCTTGCGGGTGAGCACGTCGACGACCGCCTCCTGGAAGGACGCGGCCACGTCCCGCACCGGCACCTCCTCGCCCGCGGCCCGCTTGGCCTCGATCCAGCGGGCCACCGAGGTCTTGAGGCCGGAGAAGGAGAAGTCGTACGCGGGGTCGCGCGAGCCGCTCAGTCCGCGCGGGAACGCGATGGCCGCGGGGTCGCCCTCCTTCGCCAGCCGGTCGATCACCGGACCGCCGGGGAAGCCGAGGTCGAGCACCCGCGCGATCTTGTCGAAGGCCTCGCCGGCCGCGTCGTCGATCGTCGCGCCCATGGGCCGCACGTCCGCGGTGATGTCGGGCGCGAGCAGCAGCGAGGAGTGGCCGCCGGAGACCAGCAGCGCCATCGTCGGCTCGGGCAGCGGCCCGTGCTCCAGCTGGTCGACGCAGATGTGCGAGGCGAGGTGGTTCACCCCGTACAGCGGCTTGTTCAGGGCGTACGCGTACGCCTTCGCCGCCGAGACGCCGACCAGCAGCGCGCCCGCGAGGCCGGGGCCGGCGGTCACGGCGATGCCGTCGAGGTCGCGCGCCGAGACGCCCGCGTCCTTCAGGGCGCGCTCGATGGTGGGGACCATCGCCTCCAGATGCGCGCGCGAGGCGATCTCGGGGACCACGCCGCCGAAGCGGGCGTGCGTGTCCACGCTGGAGGCGACGGCGTCCGCGAGCAGGGTCGTACCGCGTACGACGCCGACGCCGGTCTCGTCGCAGGAGGTCTCGATGCCGAGTACGAGCGGTTCGTCAGCCATCAGTCAGTTCTCTGTTCCTTGTACGTGGAGCCGCATGACGAGAGCGTCGTGGTTGCCGGGCTGGTAGTAGCCGCGGCGGAACCCGATCGGCTCGAAGCCGAAACGCTCGTACAGCTTCTGGGCCCGGGTGTTGTCCACGCGCACTTCGAGGAGCACCTCGTCGCACTCGAAGGCGGTGGCGTGCTGCAGCAGGTCGGTCAGCAGCCGGGCGCCGAGTCCGGCCCCCCACTGCGAGCGGGCGACGGCGATGGTCTGCACGTCCCCGAGGCCGCCGGCCGCGGCGAGGCCCGCGTACCCGACGACCTCGCCGTCGTCCTCGGCCACCACATAGCGGCGGGTGGCCTGCGGGCCGCGGGCGTGGGCGAGCTCGGACCAGAACATCCCCGGCGACCAGGCGTCCTCGGGGAACAGCTCGTGCTCGAGCGCGAGCACCGGCTCCAGATCCCACCAGCGCATCTCGCGCAGCACAGCCCTCGCTCCGGCGGTCACTTGGGCGTGACCACCTTGTAGTTCTTCGGCACCTGGGCGTCCGGCCTGCGCAGATACAGCGGCAGCGGCGGGAGGAACTCCTCCCCGGCGGCCAGCTTCCGGGCGGCCAGCGAGGCGAGCGCCCCGGCCGAGACGTGCTCGGGCGCGCGGGCGTCCGAGAACACCTCCGGGTACAGCAGCGCGCCCGCTCCGACGGCGGGCAGCCCCGCGACCTGCTCGGCGATGTCGGCGGGCCGGTCGACGGCCGGCTCGCTCACGCGCGCGCCGGAGGCGTCGTACCGCGCCCAGTAGACCTCCTTGCGGCGGGCGTCCGTCGCCACGACGAAGGGCTCCTTGAGGCCGCAGGCGTACGCGAGCCCGTCCAGCGTGCACACCCCGTGCACCGGGATCCCCAGGGCGGAGGCGAAGGTCGAGGCCGTCACCAGGCCGACGCGCAGTCCGGTGTACGGGCCGGGGCCGACGCCGACGACCAGGTCGGTGACGGCGTCGAGGCTCACCCCGGCCTCGGCCAGGACCTCGTCGACGGCGGGCAGCAGCAGCTCCCCGTGGCGGCGGGCGTCCACGCGCGCGGTCTCGGCGAGGACGGAGGCGCCGTCGTGGAGGGCGGCGGTGACGGCGGGGGTGGCGGTATCAACAGCGAGCAAGAGCACGCGAACAGCCTACGGCTCCAGCGCCCGGGGCACGGTGCCCCGGCGAAGCGCACGGCTGCTGCTACCGTCACCAGCGATACGTACGACTGGATGCGTATAGCGCGCACGAACATTCGAGAGGTGGCACGGTGTCACGGAGCAGCTCGGTCCTGGTGGCCGGGCTCACGGCGGCCGCGCTGGCCGCCGTGGGCTTCCTCGCCTTCCAGGCGTCGGCGAGCGTCTCTGACGAGTTCGCCAAGCCCAAGGGCCCGGCCTCCAGCTCCACCGCGCCGGGCGCCGACGGAACCAAGCAGAAGCCCAAGAACCCGCTGACGCTGCCCGCCGACTCGGGCAAGGGCGTGCGGGTGGTGTACGCGCTGGGCGACCGCCGTGTCTGGCTGGTCGGCGAGAAGAACAAGCTGCGGCGGACCTTCGCGGTCATGCCCTCGACGGTCAGCCCGAAGCCGGGGTCCTACACCGTGACCTCGCGGTCGGGCAGCCTCGCCGGCTCGGACGGCGTGCAGATCGAGCATGTGGTGCGGTTCGCGCGCACCGACGGCGTCTCGGTCGGCTTCAGCGCGGCGGTGGACGGCACGCTGGCCGCCCCGGACCCGGAGAAGAAGACCGGCGGCGTGCGGATGAAGCGGGCCGACGGCGACGCGGTGTGGGGCTTCGCGACGATCGGCACAAAGGTCGTCGTCGTCCCGTAGCGAAGTTCCGCGGCGAAGGGCCCCGCGGCCCTCGGGACGGCCGGGTGCGCGCCCGTCGTGGCGCCGTCGCAGAACCGCCCGTACGGAGGACCCGGCGCGGCCCGGCTCAGGCGACGCGCTCTGTCTGCCGGACGGCCCAGACGCGACGCGCTCTCCCTGCGGGCGACTCAGACGCGACGCACCGTTCGTGCCGGACGGTTCCGGCTGCCGCACCATGCGCGCCGGGCGGCTACGCGCCGCCCGTCCTCATGCCGCGTCGCGTCGCGCGGGTCCCTCCGGCCGCTCGGCGGGCTGTTCGTCGCGAGGCGGGGTGGAGACCGCGCTGGCCGCGGCACAGGACGCCAGGAGCTCGCGCATCGACAGGACCGACGGCTGAGGCGGCAGCTGCTGCTGCCGAGGACGCGTTTCGCGCTCGGATGCCGGCATGGACGCCTCCTGGGGGCTCCGGGGGCAGGCGTGGTTAGGTAGACCTAACCAGCTCTCTGTACCATGTGACCACGCCCGGCACCGCAGACGCAACATTTTCCCGACGTCTTGTCGGAATGTACACACGGCAGGGCTACACCACCCGGCGGGCGGGACTGCGCCGCTGCTCAGGCCCCCACGGCGGAGAGGTCGACCGCGGACCAGCGCGCGCCGAAGCCGTGCAGAGCGACCTCGCGACGATCGTCGTCCGTGTCCCCGACGACCCGGTGGATCACCACGTGCAGCCGACCCTCGGAGAGGTCCTCGACCTTGCCGTCGCCCCACTCCACGACGATCACCGACTCGGGCAGCGAGACGTCGAGGTCGAGGTCCTCCATCTCGTCGAGCCCGCCGCCCAGCCGGTACGCGTCCACATGGACGAGGGCCGGGCCGCCGGTCAGCGAGGGGTGGACACGGGCGATCACGAAGGTCGGCGAGGTGACGGCGCCGCGCACGCCGAGGCCCTCCCCCAGGCCCCGGGTCAGCGTCGTCTTGCCCGCGCCGAGCTCGCCGGTGAGCATCACCAGATCGCCGGGGCGCAGCAGCTTGGCGAGCCGGCGGCCCAACTCCTGCATCTGCTCGGGGGACTCGACGGAGAGAGAGGCGGTGGCGGCGGCGGTCTCAGCCGCCGGGCTGTGCGGTGCTTCCATACGGTCCAACGTTAGCCGCTGTCGGCACCGCGCCGACCCGGGCCAGCAGGTCGGCGAGCCGGTCCGTGACGGCCTCCGGGTGCTCCAGCATCACCAGATGGCCGCCGTCCGGAACGATGACCAGCTCCGCGTCCGGGAGTATGTCCGCGATGGCCTCGCTGTGGGAGCTGGGGGTGACCAGGTCCCTGTCGCCGGCCAGGACCAGCGCCGGGACCTCCAGGAAGACCTCGAGCGCCTCGGCCTTGTCGTGCTCCACGAAGGCCGGGTAGAACTCCGCGACCACGTCGATCGGGGTCGACTCGATCAGCCGCTCCGCGAACCGCGCGACCGCCGGGTCCACGTCCTTGGACGAGAACGAGTACCGCTTGATCAGGCCCGCGAACAGGTCGGCGGTGGCGCGGCGGCCCCGCTCGACCAGCTCGGCCTGCGAGCCGAGCGCCTTGAGGACGCCGGGCAGCACCCGGCGCACGGCGTTGACGCCGGCGACCGGCAGACCGTAGTTGACCTCGCCGAGCTTCCCGCACGAGGTGCCGACCAGGGCGACCCCGACGACCCGCTCCCGCACCAGCTCGGGGAACTGGTCGGCGAGCGCCATCACCGTCATGCCGCCCATGGAGTGGCCGACGAGCACCAGCGGCCCCTCCGGCGCCGCCGCGTCGATGACCGCCTTCAGATCGCGGCCCAGCTGGTCGATGGAGACCGGTACCGGGTCGGGGCCCGACTGCGAGGCGCCGCGCGCCGAGCGGCCGTGGCTGCGCTGGTCCCAGTGCACCGTGCGGACCAGTCCGCGCAGGGCGGCGCGCTGGAAGTGCCAGGAGTCCTGGCTCAGGCAGTACCCATGGCTGAAGACCACGGTGACGGGCGCGGGGGCCTTGCGGCCGAAGAGCCGGCGGCGGCGCGGGCCGCCCGAGTCCGGCTCCACCTCGTCGGACTCGTAGTAGAGCTCGGTGCCGTCGTCGGCGAGCGCCCTGCCGGGCATGCCGCGCAGCGCGCCGTAGGGCCCCGAGGCGTCCAGCGCCAGCCGGGCCTTCTTGCGCATGCCGCGGCCGACCGTGAGCCGCTCCAGCGCCACGCCCGCGGCGGCGCCGGCGGCGATCACGCCTATCGCGGCGCCGGCGATGCCCGCCTTGCGCCAGTTGCCCGCCGCCGTGGCGGCGGCTGCCACGGCGTCCCCCGTGCTGGTATCGCTCACCGTGCCGCTCCTACTCGTCCGGGTCCACGTTCAGATAGACGCGCGGAACCCTCGTTCCGATGCGGGTGACGATCTCGTACGCAATAGTGCCCGCTGCCTCGGCCCAGTCCTCGGCGGTGGGCTCGCCGCGGCGGCCCGGTCCGAACAGCAGCGCGTCGGCGCCCTCCTGGACCTTCTCCCCGCCCAGGTCGACGACGAACTGGTCCATGGCCACCCGGCCGGCGATCCGCCGCCGTTCGCCGCCGACCAGGACCGGACCTCGGTCCGAGGCGTGGCGCGGGACGCCGTCCGCATAGCCCAGCGGGATCAGGCCGAGGGTCGTCTCCTGGGCCGTGACGTAGTGATGCCCATAGCTGACGCCATGACCCGCCGGAACGCGCTTGACCAGGGCCACCGAGGCCGCGAGCGTCATAGCGGGCCACAGGCCCAGCTCCTCCGGCGTGCCGAGCTCGGGGCTGGGCGAGATGCCGTACATCGCGATCCCGGTCCGCACCAGGTCGAAGTGGGACTCGGGGAGCGTCAGCGTGGCCGGGGAGTTGGCCATGTGCCGCACCTCGGGCTCGATGCCCGCCTTCTCGGCGTACGTCAGCATGTCGCCGAAGACGTCCAGCTGGGCGGCGATCGAGGGGTGCCCGGGCTCGTCCGCGCACGCGAAGTGCGACCACAGGCCGGCGACCTTGACCGTGCCCTCGGCCTCGGCGGCGCGGGCGGCGGCGACCAGCTCGGCCCAGTCGGCGGGCTGGCAGCCGTTGCGCCCGAGGCCCGTGTCGGCCTTCAGATGGACGCGGGCGGCGCGCCCGGCCTCCCGGGCGGCGGCCCTGGCCTCCTCGAGCGCCCACAGGGCGCTGACGCCCAGGTCCAGATCGGCCTCGACGCCCTCGCGCCAGGGCCCGCCGGGCGTCCACAGCCAGCACAGGATCCGCTCCTGGAGCCCGGCGGCGCGCAGCGCGAGCGCCTCGTGCGGCGTCGCGGTCCCCAGCCAGGTCGCCCCGGCCTGGACGGCGGCCCTGGCGCACGGCACAGCGCCGTGGCCATAGCCGTCCGACTTCACCACGGCCATCAGCGCAGCCCGGGGCGCGCGGGCGCGCAGAGCGCGCACGTTGGCGCGCACAGCGGCGAGGTCGATCTCGGCGCGGGCTCTCAGTGTCTGGCTCATCGCGCCCAGTGTCTCAGAGGCCCGCGGCAGGGTTCGAGGTTCCCCGGCCCGCCCCCGGGGCGCGGATCACTCCCATACGTCCCGCCACGCGGCAGCAAGCCCCTGCGCCACCTCGTACGCCGTGATCGGCACCCCCTGCGCCACCGCGTGTCGCGCCGCCAGACCGTGCAGATACGCCGCGGCCGAGCCCGCGTCCCGCGCCTCGAGTCCGGCCGCCAGCAGGGAGCCCGCCAGGCCGGAGAGCACGTCGCCGCTGCCGGCCGTCGCCAGCCAGGGCGTGCCCATGGGGTTGACCCGGACCGGTGAGCGGCCGCCGTCCGGGGCCGCGACCAGCGTCGTCGAGCCCTTCAGCAGAACCGTCGCCCCATAGCGCTCGGCAAGCTCCCGCACCGACGCGAGCCGCGCCGACTCGACCTCCTCGCGGGCCACGCCGAGCAGCGCGGCGGCCTCGCCCGCGTGCGGGGTCAGCAGGGTGGGCGCGCCCCGGTCCCGTACCGCCTGCGCGTCCAGCAGCCGCAGCCCGTCCGCGTCGACGAGGACCGGCACGTCGGAGGCGAGGACGTCGCGTACGCAGTCCATGGCGTCGCCGCCGTCGCCGAGCCCCGGGCCGAGCACCCACGCCTGCACCCGCCCGGCCTTCGACGGCGGCCCGGCGTGCACCAGGGCCTCCGGGAAGCGGGCGAGGACCGCGTCGGCGGCGGGCCCGACGTACCGCACGGCGCCCGAGCCGCCCCTGAGCCCGCCCGCCACGGCGAGCACCGCCGCGCCCGGGTAGCGCGCGGACCCCGCGACGACGCCGACGACGCCCCGGCGGTACTTGTCGCTCGCGGCGCTCGGCGCGGGCAGCAGCTGCGCCAGGTCCTCGTGCTGGAGGGCCTCCACGTCGGGCACCGAGGGCAGCCAGTCCTCCAGCCCGATCGGGACGAGGCGGACCGTGCCCGCGTACTCCTTCGCCGGATCGATCAGCAGACCCGGCTTGTACGTTCCGAAGGTCACCGTCGCATCCGCCGGCAGGGCCTCGCCCAGCACCTCCCCGGTGTCCGCCTCGACACCGCTGGGCAGGTCGACGGCGACGACGACGGCGTTGGACCCGCGTGCGGCGCGCACCACCGGCGCCGCCTCGGGCCGCAGCCCGCCGCGCCCGCCGATGCCCGTGACGCCGTCCAGGACCAGGTCCGCGACGGCCAGCGCCTCGAAGGGGTCGTCCGCGACCCGTCCGCCCGCGCCCAGCAGGGCCGCCAGCCCTCCCTCGTGGGCGCGCGAGCCCGTCAGCACGGCCGTCACCCCGGCGCCCCGGCGCGCGAGCCGGGCGCCCGCGTACAGCGCGTCGCCGCCGTTGTCGCCGCTGCCGACGAGCAGGACGACCCGCGATCCGTACACCCGGCCCAGCAGGGGCGCGCAGGCCGCGGCCAGTCCGGCGGCGGCGCGCTGCATCAGCGCCCCCTCCGGCAGCCGCGCCATCAGCTCGGCCTCGGCGGCCCGTACGGTCTCCACGCGGTAAGCGGTGCGCATACGGTCAACCCTCCGCGATCACCACGGCCGACGCCACCCCCGCGTCATGGCTCAACGACACGTGCCAGGAGCGCACCCCGAGCGCGGCGGCGCGCGCCGCGACCGTGCCGCGCACCCGCAGCCGGGGCTGGCCGGTGTCCTCGACGTACACCTCGGCGTCCGTCCACAGCAGCCCGGCGGGCGCGCCCAGCGCCTTGGCGAGCGCTTCCTTGGCGGCGAAGCGCGCCGCCAAGGACGCGAAGCCGCGCTGCTCGCCGCTGGGCAGCAGCAGCTCCCGCTCCACGAAGAGCCGGTCGGCCATCGCCGGCGTGCGCCGCATCGACGCGGCGAACCGGTCGATCTCGGCGACGTCGATCCCCACCCCGATGATCATTCGACGGTGACCGACTTCGCCAGGTTGCGGGGCTGGTCGACCTCGTTGCCGCGGGCCGTGGCCAGCTCGCAGGCGAAGACCTGCAGCGGCACGGTGGCGACCAGGGGCTGCAGCAGCGTCGGCGTCACCGGGATGCGGATCAGATGGTCGGCGTACGGCACGACCGCCTCGTCGCCGTCCTCGGCGATCACGATGGTGCGCGCCCCGCGGGCCCGGATCTCCTGGATATTGGAGACGATCTTGTCGTGGAGCACCGAGCGCCCGCGCGGCGACGGCACCACGACCACCACCGGCAGATCCTCCTCGATCAGCGCGATAGGCCCGTGCTTGAGCTCGCCGGCCGCGAAGCCCTCCGCGTGCATATAGGCCAGCTCCTTGAGCTTCAGCGCGCCCTCCAGCGCCACCGGGTAGCCCACATGGCGGCCTAGGAAGAGCACGGTGTTCTTGCCGGCGAGCGAGCGCGCCAGCTCCCGCACGGGCTCCATGGTCTCCAGGACCTGCTCGACCGCTTCGGAGACCTTGGCCAGATCGCGGATGACCGCCTGGATCTCGTCGCCCCACTTGGTGCCGCGCACCTGCCCCAGATAGAGGGCGACCAGATAGCAGGCCACCAGCTGGGTCAAGAACGCCTTGGTCGAGGCGACCGCCACCTCGGGGCCCGCGTGCGTGTACAGCACGGCGTCGGACTCGCGCGGGATCGTCGAGCCGTTCGTGTTGCAGATCGCCAGCACCTTCGCGCCCTGCTCGCGCGCGTGGCGCAGGGCCATCAGGGTGTCCATCGTCTCGCCGGACTGGGAGATCGCGATCACCAGGGTGCGCTGGTCGAGGATCGGGTCGCGGTAGCGGAACTCGCTCGCCAGCTCCGTCTCGCAGGGGATGCGCGTCCAGTGCTCGATCGCCAGCTTCGCGATCATGCCCGCGTGGTAGGCGGTGCCGCACGCGACGACGACGACCTTGTCGACCTCGCGGAGCACCGACGTCGGGATCCGCACCTCGTCCAGGGTCAGCGAGCCGGCCGCGTCGATCCGGCCGAGCAGGGTGTCGGCGACCGCCTTCGGCTGCTCGGCGATCTCCTTGAGCATGAAGTAGTCGTAGCCGCCCTTCTCGGCGGCCGAGGCGTCCCAGTCCACGTGGTACGAGCGGACGTCCGCGGGCGCCCCGTCGAAGTCGGTGACGCTCACCCCGTCCCGGCGCAGCTCCACGACCTGGTCCTGGCCCAGCTCGATGGCCGAGCGCGTATGGGCGATGAAGGCCGCCACGTCCGAGGCGAGGAACGACTCGCCCTCGCCGACGCCCACCACCAGCGGGGAGTTGCGGCGCGCGCCCACGACCACGTCCGGCTCGTCCGCGTGCACGGCGACCAGCGTGAACGCGCCCTCGAGCTGCCGGCACACCTGGCGCATCGACTCCGCGAGGTCGCCGCAGGAGGAGAACGACTCGGCGAGCAGATGCGCCACGACCTCGGTGTCCGTCTCGGACTCCAGCTCGTGCCCGCGCTCGGTCAGCTCCGCCCGCAGCACCGCGAAGTTCTCGATGATCCCGTTGTGGACGACGGCCACCCGCCCCGCGTTGTCCAGGTGGGGGTGGGCGTTGGCGTCCGTGGGCCCGCCGTGCGTGGCCCATCGGGTGTGCCCGATGCCGGTGGAGCCGCTCGGCAGCGGCCGGTCCACCAGCTCCTTCTCCAGATTGACGAGCTTGCCCGCCTTCTTCGCCGCGGCCAGCCCGCCGTCGGCGAGGACCGCCACGCCGGCCGAGTCGTAGCCCCGGTACTCGAGCCGCTTGAGGCCCGCGATGACCACATCAAGCGCCGACTGTCCGCCGACGTAACCCACGATTCCGCACATGGAACCGCAGCCTACGGCCCGAGCCCCCCGCCGCCCGGGCAGGCGGGCTCATGCGCGGGGCACGGCCTGCCGGAGCCGTCCGATTCGGGGCTCAGACCTTCGCCCGGTACGCCCTCATCGCCAGCGGGTAGAACACGGCGGCTATCCCCGCCGCCCAGGCCAGCGACCACATCACCGGCTCGGCCACCGGGCCGCCCAGCAGCAGGCCGCGGTAGGCGTCCGACAGCTGGGTGACCGGGTTGACATCGCTCCACGCCTGGAGCCAGCCCGGCATCGTGTCGACCATGACGAACGCGCTGCTGGTGAAGGTGATCGGGAAGATGATCGTGAACGCGAACGCCTGCACCTTCTCGGCGTCGCCCGCCAGCATCCCGATCAGCACCGCGCTCCAGGACACCGCGGCCGCGAACACGACCAGCAGCACCGCGCCCAGCAGGAATCCGACGACGCCGCCGGTGATCCGGAAGCCGAGCAGCAGACCGAGGCCGATCATCAGCAGCATCGCCCAGACGTGCTTGGCGAGGTCGGCGACGATCCGGCCGACGAGCGGGGCGGAGCGGGCTATCGGCAGGCTCCGCAGCCGGTCGAAGACGCCCTTGGTCAGGTCGGTGTTGAGCGCCATCGCCGTGTACATCGTCATGAACAGCGTGTTCTGGACGATGATCCCGGGCAGCGCGTACTCCAGATACGCCTGGGGCGATCCGGCCATCTGTCCGCCCAGGACGTAGGTGAACAGGAACACGAACATGATCGGCGTGATGCTGTAGTCCACCAGCTCCAGCGGGTTGTGCTTCACCGCGACCAGCGAGCGCCAGGCCATCGTCAGCGTCTGCTGGATCCCCGCCAGCGGGCGCACCCGCCCGGACTTGGTCAGCGGGGCGGTGATCGTCGTAGCGGCCATGGCTAGCGCACCGCCTTCTCGAACTCGCTCTCGTCCACGGGCGGCTCGTCCGGCCCGCCCGTCTGGTCCTGCTCGCCCGTCTGGTCCTGCTCGGCGCGCTGCTCCGGCTGCTCCGGCTCCGCCCGGTGCCCGGTCAGCGCCAGGAAGACCTCGTCCAGCGAGGAGCGGCGCAGCGCCAGCTCCCCCACCGCTATCCCCGCGCGGTCCAGCCTGCGCACCACGGCGGGCATCAGCTCCGGGTCGTTCACCGGCGCCGTGACCGTCTCGCCCTCGATCCGGGTGTGCGGCCCGGCCGCCTCGGCCACCAGCGCGTGCGCGGCCACGAGATCGTCGCCGCGGACCGGCCGCAGCGCGAGCACTTGGCCGCCCACCTGCGACTTCAGCTCGTCCGGCGTGCCCTCGGCGATCACCCGGCCCTTGTCGACCACCACGATGTCGTCGGCGAGGACGTCCGCCTCGTTCAGATACTGGGTGGTCAGCAGCGCGGTCGCGCCGTCGGCGACGAGGGCGCGCAGCATGTCCCACAGCTCGCCGCGGCTGTGCGGGTCGAGCCCGGTCGTCGGCTCGTCGAGGAAGAGGATCTGCGGCCTGCCCACCAGGCTCGCCGCCAGGTCCAGCCGGCGGCGCATGCCTCCGGAGAAGGTCTTCACCGCGCGCCCTGCGGCGTCGGTCAGCTGAAAGCGGTCCAGCAGCTCCTCCCCGCGAGAGCGCGCCTCGCGCCTCGGCATGCCCAGCAGACGGCCGATGAGCAGCAGATTCTCGGTGCCGGTCAGATTCTCGTCGACCGCCGCGTACTGCCCGGTCAGACCGACCAGCGCGCGCACCGCGCCCGCTTCCCGCACGACGTCGTGGCCGGCCACGAAGGCCCGTCCGGCGTCGGGCTGGATCAGGGTGGCGAAGATCCGGACCGCCGTGGTCTTGCCCGCGCCGTTGGGCCCGAGCAGGCCGAGCACCGTGCCCGCCCGTGCCGCCAGATCCACCCCGGCCAGTGCCTGAGTGTCCTTGAACCGCTTGGCCAGGCCTTCCGCCTGGATCGCGTACGTCATGGGATTCCCCTCGCGGGTCCGTGGACGTCGGGCCGGCGCCCACTCCTCAGAACAACTGTGACGTACGCCACTGACATTCCTCCCGCGAGAGCCCGGGCCTGCCCGGAACGCCCCCGCGATCCGCCCGGCGGCCCCGGCGTGAGGGACGCCACGCCGCACTATGAGCGGCCTGCCGCGACAATGAGCATGTGATCACTTCGCCGCCACGAAGCCGCAGGACGGACCGGGCCGAGAGGACAGAGTCGTCCCCTTACCTCGACCTCACCCGACAGGAGTGGAGCGCCCTCCGCGACAAGACCCCCCTGCCGCTGACCGCCGACGAGGTGGAGCGGCTGCGCGGACTCGGCGACGTCATCGACCTCGACGAGGTCCGGGACATCTACCTCCCGCTCTCCCAGCTGCTCAATCTGTACGTCGGCGCCACCGCCGGCCTGCGGGGCTCGCTCAACACCTTCCTCGGCGACGCGGGCAACGGCCACGGCACCCAGCGCGGCACCCCCTTCGTCATAGGCGTCGCCGGGTCCGTCGCCGTCGGCAAGTCCACCGTCGCCCGCGTCCTCCAGGCGATGCTGGCCCGCTGGCCCGAGCACCCGCGCGTCGAGCTGGTCACCACCGACGGCTTCCTGCTCCCGATGAAGGAGCTGGAGGCCCGCGGTCTGATGTCCCGCAAGGGGTTCCCGGAGTCGTACGACCGGCGCGCCCTGACCCGGTTCGTCGCCGACATCAAGGCCGGCAAGGACGAGGTCACCGCGCCCGTCTACTCGCACCTGATCTACGACATCGTGCCCGGCGAGCGCCTGACCGTCCGCCGCCCGGACATCCTCATCGTGGAGGGCCTCAACGTCCTCCAGCCCGCCCTGCCCGGCAAGGACGGCCGGACCCGCGTCGGCCTCGCGGACTACTTCGACTTCAGCGTGTACGTGGACGCGCGCCCCGAGGACATCGAGACCTGGTACCTCAACCGCTTCCGCAAGCTGCGCGAGACGGCCTTCCAGAACCCGTTCTCGTACTTCCGGAAGTACACCCAGGTCTCCGAGGAGGAGGCGCTGGACTACGCCCGTACCATGTGGCGGACCATCAACAAGCCCAATCTGCTGGAGAATGTGGCCCCCACGCGCGGCCGCGCCACGCTGGTGCTGCGCAAGGGACCCGACCACAAGGTCCAGCGTCTGTCGCTGCGCAAGCTGTAGTCAGAGCTGTCATCAGGCCGAGCTGTCGGCAGGCCGAACCGCACGCTGAGCTGAGAGGGAGTCCCGCCACGTGCTGCATCTGCGCCTGATCACCCCGGCCGACCGCACCCAGGAGGTAGTCCGACTGGTCGAGGGGACGGTCGGCACCACGCATCTCGCGGTCGTTCCCGGCGCGGCCCTCGACCCGCCGGGCGACCTGGTGATGTGCGACGTGGCGCGCGAGGCGGCCGACGAGCTGATCGGCGGGCTGCGCCGAATGGACATCGACGACACCGGCTCGATCGCCGTCGAGAACATCGACCTGTCGCTGTCCCGGCGCGCCGACCAGGCCGAGGACGACGCGCCGGGCGAGGGCGCGGACGCGGTGCTGTGGGAGCACTTGGAGGACGCGACCCACGAGGAGTCGACCCTCTCGGCCACCTACGTCGCCTTCCTCTCGCTGGCCACGATGATCGCGGCGTGCGGCGTGGTGCTGGACAACGCGATCCTGATCGTGGGCGCCATGGCGGTCGGACCGGAGTTCGGTCCGCTGGCCGGCTTCTGCACGGCCCTGGTGCAGCGATCCGCGCGCCTGGCGTGGCGCTCGTTCGTCGCGCTGATCGTGGGCTTCGCGGTGGCGATGCTGGTGACGGTGGCGTTCAGCTCCTTCATGGACGCCGTGGACCTGTTCGACCAGGCGATGCTGAACGCCGAGCGCCCCAACACCAACTTCATCTACCGCCCGGACTGGTTCTCGTTCGTGGTGGCGGTCCTGGCGGGCGCGGCGGGCATGCTCTCGCTGACGTCGGCGAAGTCGGGCGCGCTGGTGGGCGTGGCGATCTCGGTGACGACGGTCCCCGCCGCGGCGAACGCGGCGGTGGCCTTCAGCTACCAGGAGTACCACCAGGCATGGGGCTCGACCGAGCAGCTCCTGCTGAACCTGCTGGGCATCGTCCTGGCGGGCACGCTGACGCTGCTGCTCCAGAAGGGCCTGTGGGCCGCGCAGCGCCGACGTGCCGCGAACTCCTGACCTGGGCCGTGCAGCGCCGGCGTGCCGCGAACTCCTGACCTGGCTCCGCCCGCTACCGGCGCGCGCCCCGGCCCAGGGTGTCCTCCAGCCAGTCGAAGACGACCTCGCAGTGCTGCTGCGGCGCCATCGGCGAGCAGTGCAGCTGGGCGCCGGTGGCCGCCCGCATGAGCCGGTACTCCTTGCGGGTGCGCAGCAGCTCGAAGAACTCGCGCGGCTGGCCCGGGTAGAACAGCTCGTACTCGTAGTCGAGCACCAGCGTGGGGCACTTGATACGGCCCACGACCCCGGTGATGTCGAGGGCGATGATCCGCTGGGCCGGCGTCCAGAAGTCGGTGAACATCCGGCCCTGCCGGGCGGCGAGCATCGCCGGGATCGAGAAGGGCTCGATCCGCTTCTTGATCACGAACTGCTCGGACGGCGTCAGCTCCGGGACGATCTCCTCGTTCCAGATGCGGTTGGTCTCCTCCTTGTCCGGGGTCACGATGTCCCGGAGCTCCTCCGGGAAGCCCAGCCACGGGCTGAGGCAGCCCGGCAGCGCGGCCAGGGCGGCGATCCGGTGCTCGAAGGCCGCGGCGCGCGGCGCGAGGTCGCCGCCCATGGACAGGCCGGTCAGCGCGATCCGGCGGGCGTCGACGTCCTTGCGGCGCTCCAGCCAGTCCACGAGCGGCGAGACCACCTGCTCCCAGCGCGGGCTGAAGACGAGCTGGTCGACGTAGAGCAGCTGGCCCTGGCCGGGTCCGTCGTAGACGAGCGCGTTCCAGCCGCGGGCGAGCGCGGCGGAGACTCCGTAGGACCACATGTCGACGTTCGGGCCGTCGCTGCCGTTGGTGAGGATGACGGTCGGCCGGGGCCTGCCGGAGTCGTCCGGGCGGAAGAACCAGACGGGGATCTTGGCGTCGCCCTTGTACCGGACCTGGTCGGTGACCGCCGCGGGCGTGCACAGCCGGGCGAAGGCGTCCCACGACCGGCGGCCCGCCAAGTAGATCTTCTTCTCGTCGCCGGGGGTGTCCGAGCCGAGCACGAAGAACAGCGCCTGCCCGTAGTACTGGGCGGCGCGCAGCGAGCGGAAGCGGCGGGTCTGCGGGTGCGGCGAGGCGTCGGCCGTCAGCCGGTCGCCCCAGCGGCGGAACTCCGCGGTGTACGTCTGCTCGCTCGCCCCGGCGGCGTTGATCGCGTTGACGGCGGTCAGCACCTCCCCGACCTCGGACGCGCTGTAGCCGGCGGCGCCGAGGGCGAGCAGCGCGTTGAAGTTGAGCCCGGGGTCGGCGAACAGCTGCATGACGCCGGGCGTCGGCGACGCCTCGGGCGCGGGAGTCGGGCCACGCCCGGTCGCGGCGGCGGCCGATGCCCCGGCCAGCACGACTGCCCCGGCCCCGGCGGCAAGCCCGGCGAGCGCGCCACGCCGCGTGGGCGCCTGCGCACGGTCTGTGGATGCGTCTCTCATGCGGCCGAACGTTAGGAGGAGCCTCTGCCCGCCACGCCCCCGCCACTCCGACGCTCCTCCGAACGGCCCTCGCGGGCGGCGCGGAGGGGTACGGGGGGAGGCATGCGGTACGACGTGCTGCCAGCTCATCCCGGGCCGGCCTGGCCGCCCGGCGGCTGAGGAGCAGCCGCCGTGCGGCATCGGCAGCTCCCTGGGCGGCCTCGCCACCAGTGCCGGAGCCGCCCCTGCCCTCAGCACCGCAGACTGCTGCCGGGCACCGCACTCGGCGACCTGGCCCACGCAGGCCCGCACAGCCGCCGAGCCCGCAGCTCGCGGACGGCACGCACGCATCCCCACACGGCACCAGAGCCGAGCCGCCCCTGCCCGAAGCCCCAGAGACGGCTGCCCCACGCTCTGCCGGAACAGCCCTTCCGCCAGCACCGAAACCCGCGCGGCAGGGCAGCGCCCCGGCCGCCGGAAACGCCCTGCGCGGCCGCACGGCGGCTGAGGATCACCCGCCGTGCGGCATCGGCAGCGCCCCAGGCGGCCTCGCCGCCAGTGTCCGGAAGGAAGCGGCCCACGCAGTGCCGGAGCCGCCCTGCTCGGCCTCACGGCGGCTGAGGAGCGGCTGACGTGCGGCATCCGCAGCTCCCTGGGCGGCCTCGCCGCCAGTGCCGGAGCGCGCCCCAGCCCTCAGCACCGCAGACCGCGGCCAGGCGACCTGGCCCACGCGGGCCCCGCTGCCGCCGGGCCCGCTAGCCCGCAGTCCGCCGCCCGCATCCGGCAAGCCCGCAGCCCCGCAGACCGCGGCCATGCACCGCACCCGGCGACCTAGCCCCCGCGGGCCCGCACAGCCGCCGAGCCCGCCGCCCCTACCCCGCACCCCCGCAGTCGTCCGCTAGCCCAGCGCCGACTTCACCACGTCCGCCAGGCGGCCCGCCACCGAGCGTGCCTGCTCGATGTCCGCGGCCTCGACCATGACGCGGACCAGCGGCTCCGTGCCCGAGGGGCGCAGCAGGACGCGGCCCGTGGCGCCCAGTTCGCGCTCCGCCTCGGTGACCGCGCTCGCCAGCTCCGCAGAGGTCTTCACCCGCGACTTGTCCACGTCCGGCACATTGATCAGGACCTGCGGCAGCCGCTCCATCACCGCGGCCAGCTCGGCCAGCGAGCGTCCCGTCGCGCTGACCCGGGCGGCCAGCATCAGGCCGGTGAGGGTGCCGTCGCCGGTGGTGGCGTGGTCGAGCACGATGACGTGCCCGGACTGCTCGCCGCCCAGCGCGTAGCCCTCGGCCTTCATGGCCTCCAGGACGTACCGGTCGCCGACCGCGGTCTGCACGAGCTGCAGGCCCTCGCGCTCCATCGCCAGCTTGAAGCCGAGGTTGGACATCACGGTGGCGACGACCGTCTCGCCGCGCAGCGTCCCCGCCTCGCGCATGGCGAGCGCCAGCACGGCGAGGATCTGGTCGCCGTCGATCTCCGCGCCGGACGCGTCCACGGCCAGGCAGCGGTCCGCGTCGCCGTCGTGCGCGATGCCGAGGTCGGCGCCGTGCTCGACGACGGCGGCCTTCAGCAGCCCGAGGTGGGTGGAGCCGCAGCCGTCGTTGATGTTGAGGCCGTCCGGGTCCGCGCCGATGGTGACGACCTCGGCCCCGGCCCGCGCGAACGCCTCGGGCGAGACCCGCGCGGCGGCGCCGTGCGCCTCGTCGAGGACGACCTTCAGCCCGTCGAGCCGGTTGGGCAGTACGGCGATGAGGTGCGCGACGTACTTGTCGAAGCCCTCGTCGTAGTCGGAGACGCGGCCCACGCCCGCACCGGTCGGCCGGTCCCAGGGAGCGCCGGTGCGGTGCTCCTCGTACACGGTCTCGATCTTGTCCTCGAGCTCGTCGGCGAGCTTGTGCCCGCCGCGCGCGAAGAACTTGATGCCGTTGTCCGGCATGGCGTTGTGGCTCGCGGAGAGCATCACGCCGAGGTCGGCGCCCAGCGCGCCGGTGAGGTACGCGACCGCGGGGGTCGGCAGCACACCGACGCGCAGGACGTCCACGCCCGCGCTTGCGAGACCCGCCACGACGGCGGCCTCCAGAAACTCTCCCGACGCACGAGGATCCCGTCCGACCACGGCGGTCGGGCGATGCCCGGCAAAGGTCCCCGCTTCGGCGAGCACATGCGCCGCCGCGACCGAGAGACCGAGCGCGAGCTCGGCCGTCAGGTCCGCATTGGCGACACCGCGCACGCCGTCCGTGCCGAAGAGTCGTCCCACAGCTGTCCTCCGAAAATGCTCCGACAATGCAAGCCTGTGATTGCTGGCCTCTGGGCGCTTCATGCCCGTTTATACGCCCGAGGTCATGGAATGCGTACGCCCCGGCAGCACAGAGTGTGCCGCCGGGGCGTACGCAGAAAAGCAGACCGAGCAGGCGATTAACGCTTGCTGTACTGCGGGGCCTTACGGGCCTTCTTGAGACCGGCCTTCTTGCGCTCGACCGCACGGTCGTCGCGGGAGAGGAAGCCGGCCTTCTTCAGCGCCGGGCGGTTGTTGTCGACGTCCGCCTCGTTCAGCGCACGGGCCACGCCGAGGCGCAGGGCGCCGGCCTGGCCGGAGACGCCGCCACCCGAGATGCGGGCGATGACGTCGTAGCGGTTGTCGAGCTCGAGCACCTTGAAGGGCTCGTTGACTTCCTGCTGGTGCACCTTGTTGGGGAAGTACTCCTCAAGGGTGCGACCGTTGATCTTCCACTTGCCGGTGCCCGGAACGATCCGGACGCGGGCGATGGCGTTCTTGCGGCGGCCCAGGCCGGCGGCCGGCTGGGGGTCGCCGAAGCGGGACGCCATGGACTCGGAGGTGTACTCGCCCTCGACGGGCGCGTCCGACTCGAAGGTCGTCACCTCGGCGAAGGTCTCTTCGCCCTCGGTGCCCTCGACGGCGGTCTCAACAGTGGTCTCGGCCACGATTCTCCTCAGATTTCTTTCGTTCTTAGGCGGTGTGGCCGGTATTACTGCGCGACCTGGGTGATCTCGAACGGGACCGGCTGCTGAGCAGCGTGCGGGTGGTTCTCGCCCGCGTAGACCTTCAGCTTCGAGAGCATCTGACGACCCAGGGTGTTCTTGGGGATCATGCCCTTGATGGCCTTCTCGACGGCCTTCTCCGGGGTCTTGGCCAGCAGCTCGTCGTAGCGGACGGAGCGCAGACCACCCGGGTAGCCAGAGTGGCGGTACGCCATCTTCTGGGTCTTCTTGTTGCCGGAGAGGTGGACCTTCTCGGCGTTGATGATGATGACGAAGTCGCCCATGTCCATGTGGGGGGCGTAAGTCGGCTTGTGCTTGCCCCGGAGGAGGTTCGCTGCCGTAGTCGCCAGACGGCCCAGGACGATGTCCTGCGCGTCGATGATGTGCCACTGGCGCGTGACATCGCCGGGCTTGGGGCTGTACGTACGCACGGTCGTAGCCTTCGCTTCTTCAGTGAGTGGGTTTCCCCGCGCCCGCGAGGGCTCAGGGAAAGGGTCCTGACAAGGCCACCCGGACGATCACGACAGCCTTGGCGGCACGCGGGGACGCAACCCGAATGCCTGCCGCTGGTCATCGGCCCGGTGGACCGGCGTAAGGGCCCCTCACGTGAGATAGAGCAAGCCAATACGCATAACGAACCAGAAGAATACCCGGGGTCCCCCGGGCGGGTCAAAACAGGTGACGGGTACCGGTCAGCGGGCCGCAGCCCCTGACCGGAAACAGCCCCGGAGACAGCCCGGGAACAGGCCCGGAAACAGACCGGAGACAGCCCCGGACGCCCCGGAAGCCCCGGTAGCCACGGAGACAGACCGGAGATCTCCCGGGAGACAGCCCCGGGCGCCGCCCCGGCTACCGCGCCCGCTCCACCCTGCGCTCGTCCCACACCGGCTCCGTCGTCTCCCGGACGACCCCGTCCGAGCCGAACACCAGATACCGGTCGAAGGACCGGGCGAACCACCGGTCGTGCGTGACGGCCAGCACCGTCCCCTCGTACGCCTCCAGGCCCTCCTGCAGCGCCTCCGCGCTCTCCAGGTCCAGGTTGTCCGTCGGCTCGTCCAGGAGCAGCGCCGTCGTGCCCGCCAGCTCCAGCAGCAGGATCTGGAACCGCGCCTGCTGCCCGCCCGAGAGCCGGTCGAAGACCTGGTCGCCCTGCTGCTCCAGCTCGTACCGCCGCAGGACCGACATCGCCCCGCCCCGGTCCTTCGCATGCTCCGTCCACAGGATGTCGACCAGCGTGCGGCCCAGCAGCTCCGGGTGGGCGTGGGTCTGGGCGAAGTGGCCGGGGACCACCCGCGCGCCCAGCTTCCACGTCCCCGAGTGCGCCACCGGCTCCCCCGCCAGCAGCCGCAGGAAGTGGGACTTGCCCGAGCCGTTCGACCCGAGCACCGCGACCCGCTCCCCGTAGAAGACCTCCAGGTCGAAGGGCTTCATCAGACCGGAGAGCTCCAGGCCCTGGCAGGTCACGGCCCGCACCCCGGTCCGTCCGCCGCGCAGCCGCATCCGGATGTCCTGCTCGCGCGGCGGCTCGGGCGGCGGCCCGGCCTCCTCGAACTTCCGCAGCCGCGTCTGCGCCGCCGCGTACCGCGAGGCCATCTCATGGCTCACCGCCGCCGCCTGCCGCAGATTGACCACCAGCTTCTTCAGCTGGGCGTGCTTCTCGTCCCAGCGCCGCTTGAGCTCCTCGAACCGCGCGAACCGCTCCCGCCGCGCCTCGTGGAAGGTGGCGAAGCCCCCGCCGTGCACCCATACGTCGCTGCCGGCGGGCCCCGGCTCCACCGCCACGATCTTCTGGGCGCCCCGCGCCAGCAGCTCCCGGTCGTGCGAGACGAACAGGACCGTCTTACGGGTCTCCCGCAGCCGCTCCTCCAGCCACCGCTTGCCGGGCACGTCCAGATAGTTGTCCGGCTCGTCCAGCAGCAGCGTCTCGTCGGGCCCGCGCAGCAGCGCCTCCAGCACGAGCCGCTTCTGCTCGCCGCCGCTCAGCGTCCGCACCTGCCGCCACTGGGCCTTCTCGTACGGAACGCCCAGCGCGGCCATCGTGCACATGTCCCAGACCGTCTCGGCCTCGTACCCCCGCGCCTCCGCCCAGTCGCTCAGCGCCTGCGCGTACGTCATCTGCGCGGCCTCGTCGTCGACCGTCATGATCAGCGCCTCGGCCGCGTCCACGGCCTGGGCCGCCTCCCTGATCCGCGGCTGCGCCACGGACACCAGCAGGTCCCGCACGGTCCGCTCGTCGCGCACCGACCCGATGAACTGCCGCATCACGCCCAGCCCGCCGCTGACCGTCACCGTGCCGCCGTGCGGCTCCAGTTCCCCCGCGATCAGCTTCAGCAGCGTCGTCTTGCCCGCGCCGTTCGCTCCGACCAGGGCGACGACCGCGCCTTCCCCCACCCGGAAGGAGACATCCGACAGGAGCACCCGCCCGTCCGGTAGGCAGTACTCGAGATGCGCGGCTTCAAGATGTCCCATACTCCGATTCTCTCTGCCGACACCGGTTGCTCCCAACAGGTTTAGGATGCGCGGCATGAGCTTTGGGCAGGGGGGACCTCAGTGGGGCCCCGGTGGACAGAATCAGAACCCGTACGGGGGGCAGGGTCAGGCCCCGTACGGGGGTCAGGACGCGAACGCGTACGGCGGCCAGGACCTCTTCGGCAATCGGTCGGCCTCGCCCGACCCCTTCGGCCAGCGCGGACGCACGGACGACAACACCCCCGACTGGGCCGCGCTCGCCGACGCCTCAGCCGCCCGCACCCGCCGGAAACGGTGGCTGCTGATAGGCGGCGGCGCGCTCGCGACCGCCGCCGTCGCGGGCATCGTGGCGACCGCGGTCGTCGCGTCGAACGGCGACGGGGACAGCAATGCCTCGGGCAAGAACTCCAGCGAGTTCCCCGCGCCCCCCGACCTGCCGAAGGACACCACGCAGCCGCAGCCGTCCTTCTCCTCCGTGGCGCCCCTGCCCCCGCCGAACCCCAAGGACTTCATCTCGAATGAGAAGAAGGACACAGCGCCGCTGTCCGCGGAGACCCTCTTCCCCGGCAAGAAGCTGACCATGGGCGACCGCGTCTACGCCAAGGGCGGCACCGCCCGCACCGGCGACTGCGCCTCGGCGACCCAGGGCGCGCTCGGCCCGATCCTCGACCGGAACGGCTGCGACCAGGTCTTCCGCGCCACGTACAGCAAGGACGGCATCGCCGTCACCGTCGGCGTCGCGGTGTTCGGCGCCGAGGCGGAGGCGAAGAAGGCGGTCCAGCAGGCCGACGGCAACGTCGCCCCGCTGGCCGGCTCGGGCGTGGCGACCTTCTGCAAGGGCGGCCCGGTCTGCCGCTTCACCGCCAACTCCTACGGCCGGTACGCCTACTTCACCGCCACCGGCTACACCCAGGCCAAGTCCGTCACCAAGGGCGACACCAAGGCGTTCCAGACGGGCGACGACCTCGCGGAGTTCACCTTCCGCCAGATCGTGCGCCGCGGCGAGGCGCAGGCGTCAGCAGCAGCCACCGCCCCCGCCGCCTGAACCGGGCAGCGACCGCTTGTTGCGGGCCTCCCGGTTCCGGGCGGCCAGCAACTCGTCGGCGGGGTAGCCGACTTCCTCCAGCGTCAGACCGTGCGGCCGCACGACGTGGACCGCCGAGTCCCGTACCCCCGCGGCCAGCACCTTGCCCGGCCAGTCGGCCGGCCGGTGCCCGTCCCCGACGAACAGCATCGCGCCGACCAGCGAGCGCACCATGTTGTGGCAGAAGGCGTCCGCCTTCACGGTCGCGGTGACGATCCCGGCCTCGTCCCGCTCCCAGCGCAGCGTCTGCAGGGTGCGGATGGTCGTCGCGCCCTCGCGCTTCTTGCAGTACGCGGCGAAGTCGTGCTCCCCCACCAGCCGCTCCGCGGCTGCGTTCATGGCCGCCACGTCCAACGGCCAGTCGTGCCACAGCACATGACCGCGCAGCAGCGGGTCGACGCCCCCGGGATCGTCGGACACCCGGTACGCGTACCGCCGCCAGACCGCGGAGAAGCGCGCGTTGAACCCCGCGGGCGCCTCCTCGGCCCGCCAGATGCGCACATCGCGCGCGAGCCGCCCGGCCAGCCGCTTCAGCAGCTTCTCCCGGTGCTCGGCCCACAGCTCCACCGGCAGGTCGACGTGCGCGACCTGCCCGCGCGCGTGCACGCCGGCGTCCGTCCGCCCGGCCACCGTCAGCTCGTACGTCGTCGACGACCGCGTCACCGTGCGCAGCGCGTCCTCGACGTCGCCCTGCACGGTCCGCTGCCCGCGGGCCTGCTTGGCCCAGCCGGAGAAGTCCTTGCCGTCGTACGACAGGTCCAGGCGCACCCGTACGAACCCGGGCTTCACCTCGTCACTCACCAAACGTTCCTCTCAGCGGGGCGCCGCCGGCGCGGCGCCGCCCGGCCCGGCTACGCGAAAGCGGGCCCGCCCCGCAGGGGGCGGACCCGCTCAGTGCGAGGCTGGGCCTCAGGCGTCCTTGGACTCCTCGGCAGCGGCCTCGGCCGGCTTGGCGTCCTCGTCCTTCTTGAGGGCGTCTTCCTTGACCGCGCGCTTGGTAGCGGCCTCGGCCTCGGCGACGGTCGCCTTCTTCGCGATCTCACCCTCGACCAGCTCGATCACAGCCATCGGGGCGTTGTCGCCACGACGGTTGCCGATCTTGGTGATGCGGGTGTAGCCACCCGGGCGCTCGGCGAACCGCGGAGCGATCTCGGTGAAGAGCACGTGCACGATGCCCTTGTCCGTGATCGTCTGCAGCACCAGGCGACGGTTGTGGATGTCGCCCTTCTTCGCCTTGGTGATCAGGCGCTCGGCGACCGGACGCAGGCGGCGGGCCTTGGCCTCGGTCGTGGTGATACGGCCGTGCTCGAAGAGCGACTTCGCGAGGTTCGCGAGGAGGAGCTTCTCGTGCGCAGCGCTGCCGCCCAGACGGGCGCCCTTGGCGGGCTTCGGCATGGTGTTTCTCCTTGAGATCTGCACCGGCCGTGTCAGGTACCGGTGTCAGGGCCCCGCAGGCGGATGCCTACGGGCAGCTATCAGCGATCCAGCCCGTCCGGCGACCGAGGACGAAGCCTTGGTCGCCGGGCGTTCGGATCAGTACTGCTCGGTCTCCACGAAGCCCGCGTCCGCGTCGTCGTCGGCGCCGAAGGCGTCGGCGGCGGCGGTCGGGTCGAATCCGGGCGGGCTGTCCTTGAGGGCCAGGCCCATGCCGGCCAGCTTCGCCTTGACCTCGTCGATCGACTTCGCACCGAAGTTGCGGATGTCGAGCAGGTCGGCCTCGGAACGCGCAACGAGCTCGCCCACGGAGTGGATGCCCTCGCGCTTGAGGCAGTTGTACGAACGAACGGTGAGCTCGAGCTCCTCGATCGGCAGCGCCAGGTCGGCGGCAAGGGCGGCGTCCGTGGGGGACGGGCCCATGTCGATGCCCTCGGCGTCGATGTTGAGCTCGCGCGCCAGACCGAACAGCTCGACCAGGGTCTTGCCGGCCGACGCCATGGCGTCGCGGGGACGCATGGCCTGCTTGGTCTCGACGTCGACGATCAGCTTGTCGAAGTCGGTGCGCTGCTCGACACGGGTCGCCTCGACCTTGTACGTGACCTTGAGCACCGGCGAGTAGATGGAGTCGACCGGGATACGGCCGATCTCCTGGCCCACCTGCTTGTTCTGCACGGCGGAGACGTAGCCGCGACCGCGCTCGACGGTCAGCTCCATCTCCAGCTTGCCCTTGCCGTTCAGGGTGGCGAGGACGAGGTCCGGGTTGTGGACCTCGACGCCGGCCGGCGGGGCGATGTCAGCAGCGGTGACCAGGCCGGGACCCTGCTTGCGCAGGTACATCACGACCGGCTCGTCGTGCTCCGAGGAGACGACCAGCTGCTTGATGTTGAGGATGAGGTCGGTGACGTCCTCCTTGACGCCCGGCACGGTGGTGAACTCGTGCAGGACCCCGTCGATGCGGATGGACGTGACCGCCGCACCCGGAATCGAGGAGAGGAGCGTACGGCGGAGCGAGTTGCCGAGCGTGTAGCCGAAGCCGGGCTCGAGGGGCTCGATCACGAACCGCGAGCGGTACTCGTCGACGACCTCTTCGGTCAGCGAGGGACGCTGAGCGATAAGCATGAGAAATGCCTCCAGTCTTGGCACCCACTATTTGATGCCAACGGAACAAGGGTACGGGCGATACGACGCCGAAGCGCCGTACCGCCCGAGAAGTCAGACCCGCGGGGGGTCAGACGCGGCGACGCTTCGGGGGGCGGCAGCCGTTGTGCGGGGTGGGGGTGACGTCCTGGATCGAGCCGACCTCGAGGCCGGTGGCCTGGAGGGAGCGGATCGCGGTCTCACGGCCGGAGCCGGGACCCTTGACGAAGACGTCGACCTTGCGCATGCCGTGCTCCTGCGCGCGGCGGGCGGCCGACTCGGCGGCCATCTGCGCGGCGAAGGGGGTGGACTTGCGCGAGCCCTTGAAGCCGACGTGGCCGGCGGAGGCCCAGGAGATCACGTTGCCCGAGGGGTCCGTGATCGAGACGATCGTGTTGTTGAACGTGCTCTTGATGTGCGCGTGGCCGTGAGCGACGTTCTTCTTTTCCTTGCGGCGCACCTTCTTGGCAGCGCCCTGACGACCCTTGGGGGGCATCTATATCTCCTACGGGAGGTGGTCGGTCCTACAGCGAAGACCGCGTGGTCAAGCGTCCGCTGAGGACTACTTCTTGCCCGGCTTCTTCTTGCCGGCGATGGCGCGACGCGGGCCCTTGCGGGTACGGGCGTTCGTGCTGGTCCGCTGTCCGTGCACGGGCAGGCCACGACGGTGGCGGATGCCCTGGTAGCACTGGATCTCGATCTTGCGGCGGATGTCGCCCTGGATCTCGCGGCGGAGGTCGCCCTCGGTCTGGAGGTTGGCGTCCACGTACTCGCGGATCTTGACCAGGTCCTCTTCGGCCAGGTCGCGAACGCGGGTGTTCGGGTTCACGCCGGTGGAGGCGAGGATCTCCTTGGACCGGGTGCGCCCGATACCGAAGACGTAGGTGAGTGCGATCTCCACACGCTTTTCGCGCGGGATGTCAACACCGGAAACGCGTGCCATTCAATGGCTCCTGTGTGTTCGGGGGTCTTCCGCAAAGCCGCTCCTCATTCGCCGTATGAGGTACGAATCAGGTCCCCGGCCCCCGCCGGAGGTGCCGCCGACCCTTGCGGGCTGGGCGGGCTCTGCGTATGTACGTATTGCTTGCGTCGCGCGAAGAACTGCGAAATGCAGGTCGGTCGGCGTGCGTCAGCCCTGGCGCTGCTTGTGGCGCAGGTTGTCGCAGATGACCATGACCCGGCCGTGACGGCGGATCACCTTGCACTTGTCGCAGATCTTCTTGACGCTCGGCTTGACCTTCATGGGTGTGAGGTTCTCCGGGTCAGTGCCACCACCCGCGCGCGGAGGCGGGGTGCGGGCAAGATCTACTTGTACCGGTAGACGATCCGGCCACGCGTCAGGTCGTACGGGGAGAGCTCCACGACGACCCGGTCGTCCGGGAGGATGCGGATGTAGTGCATACGCATCTTGCCGGAGATGTGCGCGAGGACTTTGTGACCGTTCTGGAGTTCCACCTTGAACATGGCGTTCGGGAGGGACTCGATCACGGTGCCCTCAATTTCGATGGCACCTTGCTTCTTGGCCACGCTTCGCCTTTCGAATCGGCTACCTTGATCGACTCTCACATACGCACGTAGACACACGGGTACACGAGAGCCGACGCATCAGTCTACGTCAGGCCACTCGAAAAGACGAATCAGGCAAGTTTGCCCACTCAGGGTGATCGTTACGCCGTGCGGGCCGCGCGCTCTTGGAGCCGCCGTCCGGGCGGCGGGGCCGAGGGCCCCGCCGCGGCGGCGAAGGGCTCGGGCGCGGGGCCGGAGGGCGGGAGCCCGGACCTCGGGGGACGCGAGCGACGGTGTGCGGCTCGCGGGGTCCGCTGCGAGGTCCGGGGCGGGGGTCCGTGGCGGGCCTCGCTCAGGCGAGCGGGTCCGGCGCCGCCGTCACGCCCAGCTCCGCCAGCTTCGCCTTGCCGCCGTCCACGGCGGTCAGCACCAGCGGGCCGTCCTCCGTCAGCGCCACCGAGTGCTCCCAGTGCGAGGACCAGGTGCCGTCCGTGGTGATCACGGTCCAGTCGTCCTGGAGCACCTCGGTGTGCGGCGTGCCCAGGGAGACCATCGGCTCGATCGCCAGGCAGAAGCCCGGGACCAGCTTCGGCCCGCGGCCGCGCTTCTTGGAGACGTAGTTCAGCAGATGCGGGTCCATGTGCATCTCGGTGCCGATGCCGTGGCCGCCGTACTCCTCGATGATCCCGTACTTGCCCGAGGCCGGCCGCGGCTGGCGGCGGATGTAGCCCTCGATGGCGCGGGAGACGTCGATGAGCCGGTTGCCGTTCTTCATGGCCGCGATGCCGGCCCACATCGACTCCTCGGTCACCCGGGAGAGCTCGAGGAGCTCCGGAGCGTGACCGCTGCCGACGAACGCGGTGTAGGCCGCGTCGCCGTGCCAGCCGTCCACGATCGCGCCCGCGTCGATCGAGATGACGTCGCCGTCCTTCAGCACGGTCTTCTCGTCCGGGATGCCGTGGACGACGACCTCGTTGACCGAGGTGCAGATAGTCGCGGGGAACCCGCCGTAGCCCAGGAAGTTCGACTTCGCCCCGTGGTCGGCGATCACCTTGCGCGCGACCTCGTCCAGATCCTTCGTCGTGGCGCCCGGCACCGCGGCCTCACGGGTCGCCGCGTGGATGGCGGCGACGACCAGTCCCGCCTCACGCATCTTCGCGATCTGCTCGGGGGTCTTGATCTGCACCATTGCGGCTGGCGCCTTTCTGGCTCGGCACGACGGGAACTGCACGACGGGAACTGACGGGAACTGCACGGGGGCCGCTCGGAAAGCGGGCTACTCAACAATACGGCCGCGGCGCCCGTAGGACACCGCGGCCGTACTCTTCACAGATTGCGTGCTGCCTACGGATCAGGCCTGCGCGGCCTTGTCCCTCTGCAGCGCCTCCATGGCCCGGGCCGTCACCTCGGTGACCTTGCCCATCGCGGAGATGGTGACCACCAGGCCCTGGGCCTTGTAGTAGTCGATGATCGGCTCGGTCTGCGTGTGGTAGACCTCGAGCCGCTTGCGCACGGTCTCCTCGGAGTCGTCGTCGCGCTGGTACAGCTCGCCGCCGCACGCGTCGCAGACGCCCTCCGCCTTCGGCGGGTTGTACGTCACGTGGAAGACGTGCGCACTGTCGTTGCGGCAGATCCGGCGACCGGCGATCCGCTTGACGACCTCTTCCTCCGGGACCTCCAGGTCGAGGACGGCGTCCAGCTTCATGCCCTCGGCCTTGAGCATCTCGTCCAGGGCCTCGGCCTGGGAGACGTTCCGCGGGAAGCCGTCCAGCAGGAAGCCGTTCTCGGCGTCGGGCTTCTCCATGCGGTCCTTGGCCATCCCGATGGTGACCTCGTCCGGCACCAGGTTCCCGGCGTCCATGAACGCCTTGGCCTGCTTGCCGAGCTCCGTGCCCTGACTGATGTTGGCGCGGAAGAGGTCGCCCGTGGAGATGTGCGGGATCGACAGGTTCTTGGCAAGGTACGCAGCCTGCGTACCCTTGCCGGCACCGGGCGGTCCGACGAGGACGATTCGCATCAGCGGAGGAACCCTTCGTAATTGCGCTGCTGGAGCTGGCTCTCGATCTGCTTCACGGTCTCCAGACCCACACCCACGATGATGAGGATGCTCGTCCCGCCGAACGGGAAGTTCTGGTTCGCGCCGCCGAAGCCTGCCAACGCCATCGT
The DNA here is from genome assembly GCF_040681075.1 of Streptomyces sp. NPDC051907. Classification (NCBI taxonomy): domain Bacteria; kingdom Bacillati; phylum Actinomycetota; class Actinomycetes; order Kitasatosporales; family Streptomycetaceae; genus Streptomyces; species Streptomyces sp. NPDC051907. The sequence continues at coordinate 109,399 of NZ_JBFAYB010000005.1, forward strand.
CGGGACAAGAGCGATCAGACCCAGGTACAGCGAGCCCGGCCAAGTGATCCTGTTGAGCACGTAGCTCAGATACTCGGCAGTAGGTCGACCTGCCCGGATACCCGGGATGAAGCCACCATACTTCTTCATGTTGTCGGCGACTTCCTCGGGGTTGAACGAGATCGCCACGTAGAAGAACGCGAAGAACACGATCAGTAGGAAGTACGTCGCGATGTAGTAGGGGTGGTCACCCTTGACGAAGTGCTGCTCGATCCAAGTCTTCCAGCCGGATTGCGAGTTGGAGAACTGGGCGACCAGCGCCGGGATGTAGAGCAGCGACGAGGCGAAGATGACGGGAATCACACCCGCCTGGTTCACCTTGAGCGGGATGTAGGTCGACGTTCCGCCGTAGGACCGCCGGCCGATCATGCGCTTCGCGTACTGCACCGGGATACGGCGCTGGGCCTGCTCGACGAAGACGACGAGCCCGACCATCACAAAGCCGATCAGGATGACCGTGCCGAACTCGATCCAGCCCTTGGCGAGCTTGCCGCTCTCCTTGATGGCCCACAGCGCGCCCGGGAAGCCGGCGGCGATCGAGATGAACATCAGGATCGACATGCCGTTGCCGATGCCGCGGTCGGTGATCAGCTCGCCGAGCCACATGACGGCCGCGGTGCCCGCGGTCATGGTCACCACCATGACGATGGTGGTGAAGATCGAGCGGTCGGGAACGATCTGGCTGCCCACGGAGCAGGTGCTGAACAGCGCTCCGGAGCGGGCGGTGGCCACCAGGCCCGTGCCCTGCAGCACGGCGAGGGCGACCGTCAGATAGCGCGTGTACTGCGTGATCTTGGCCGTGCCGGACTGGCCCTCCTTCTTGAGGGCCTCCAGCCGCGGGATGACCACGGTCAGCAGCTGCAGGATGATGCTTGCCGTGATGTACGGCATGATGCCCAGCGCGAAGATCGTGATCTGCAGCAGCGCTCCGCCACTGAACATGTTGACCAGGCCGAAGAGGCCGTTGTTGCCCTTCGAGGCCTGATCGACGCAGATCTGTACGTTCTGGTAGCTGACGCCTGGCACCGGGATGTGCGACCCGAGTCGGTACAGCACGATGATGGCGAGCGTGAAGAGCAGCTTCTTGCGCAGGTCGGGCGTCTTGAACGCCCGGGCGAACGCGGTGAGCACGGTGCCTCCTGCGACCCCCGCGCTACTGCGTAGAGGTGACGGTCTTGAGGATCGACGAATACGTATAGGCAAACCCGTACGGTCCCGGTAGGCGCGGACCGCACGGTCAAGGGGCGGAAACCCCCTAGGTTTAACAGCAACAGTGCACGCCACCTTACCGGCGACAGTGCCCCCCTAGGAACGACCAACCGGGGATGCCCCTTTTGGGAGGCATCCCCGGTCGGTTTTCAGCTTTCAGCCACTGAACTCGTCTCAGACGAGCTCGGTGACGGTGCCGCCGGCAGCGGCAATCTTCTCCTTGGCGGAGCCGGAGACGGCGTCGACCGTCACCTGCAGCGCCACGGAGATCTCGCCCTGGCCCAGGACCTTGACGAGGCTGTTCTTGCGCACCGCGCCCTTGGCGACCAGGTCGGCCACCGTGACCTCTCCACCCTCGGGGTAGAGAGCGCCGAGCTTGTCCAGGTTCACGACCTGGTACTCGGTGCGGAACGGGTTCTTGAAGCCCTTGAGCTTCGGGAGACGCATGTGGAGGGGCATCTGCCCACCCTCGAAGCGCTCCGGAACCTGGTAACGGGCCTTGGTGCCCTTGGTACCACGACCTGCGGTCTTACCCTTGGACGCCTCACCACGACCCACACGGGTCTTGGCGGTCTTGGCGCCCGGGGCGGGCCGGAGGTTGTGGACCTTCAGCGGGTTGTTCTCCGCCATGTCAGTCGACCTCCTCGACCGTAACGAGGTGACGGACGGTGTGCACCATGCCGCGGAACTCGGGACGGTCCTCCTTGACAACCACGTCGTGCAGGCGCTTGAGCCCGAGCGAACGCAGGGTGTCGCGGTGGTTCTGCTTGCTGCCGATGTACGACTTCGTCTGCGTGATCTTGAGGCGGGCCATTACGCAGCACCCGCTCCCGCACGAGCACGAAGCAGAGCCGCGGGGGCGACGTCCTCGAGGGGCAGACCACGGCGAGCCGCGATCTCCTCGGGACGCTGCAGGCCCTTGAGGGCCGCCACGGTCGCGTGCACGATGTTGATCGCGTTGGACGAGCCGAGCGACTTCGACAGGATGTCGTGAACGCCGGCGCACTCGAGCACGGCGCGCACCGGGCCACCGGCGATAACACCGGTACCGGGGGAAGCAGGCTTGAGCAGGACGACGCCCGCGGCCTTCTCGCCCGTGATGGGGTGCGGGATGGTGCCCTGGATACGGGGGACCTTGAAGAAGTGCTTCTTGGCCTCCTCAACACCCTTGGCGATGGCGGCCGGCACCTCCTTGGCCTTGCCGTAGCCGACGCCTACCGTGCCGTCGCCGTCTCCGACCACGACGAGCGCGGTGAAGCTGAAGCGACGACCACCCTTGACAACCTTGGCGACGCGGTTGATCGCGACAACGCGCTCAACGTACGCGGTCTTCTCGGCGGCAGCGGCGCCACCGTCGCGGCCCTTCCGGTCCCGCCGCTCGCCGCCACCGGCACCGCTTCCGCGGCGCTGGGGTCCAGCCATTGGATTTACCTCTCTCTGTTACGTCCGTTAGTCCCGGAACCGGGGCTCAGAACTTCAGCCCGGCTTCGCGGGCGGCGTCAGCCAGAGCGGCAATGCGCCCGGCGTACCTGTTGCCACCACGGTCGAACACGACAGCCTCGACACCGGCGGCCTTCGCACGCTCGGCCACGAGCGCGCCGACCTGCTTGGCCTGGGCGCTCTTGTCGCCCTCGCCACCGCGGATCGAGCTGTCCAGGGTCGACGCCGACGCGAGCGTGTGGCCCGCGATGTCGTCGATGACCTGCGCCACGATGTTGCGGTTGGAGCGCGTCACGACCAGGCGCGGGCGCTCCGGCGTGCCGGAGATGTGCTTGCGGACGCGGATGTGACGTCGCTTGATGGCGGCGCGCTTGTACGCGTCGCCCTTGGCGATCTTTACACCGTATGCCATGGCTTACTTACCCGCCTTTCCGACCTTGCGGCGGATGACCTCGCCCGCGTACTTGACGCCCTTGGCCTTGTACGGGTCGGGCTTGCGCAGCTTGCGGATGTTCGCGGCGACCTCGCCGACCTTCTGCTTGTCGATGCCCTCGACCGAGAACTTGGTCGGCGACTCGACCTTGAAGGAGATGCCCTCGGGCGCCTCCACCAGGATCGGGTGGCTGTAGCCGAGCTGGAACTCCAGGTTGGAGCCCTTCGCGGCGACGCGGTAACCGACACCGCTGATCTCGAGCGCCTTGACGTATCCCTGGGTCACACCGGTGATCATGTTCGCCACCAGCGTGCGGGACAGGCCGTGCAGGGCCTTGTTCTGACGCTCGTCGTTCGGGCGGACGACGTTCAGAACGCCGTCCTCACCCTTGGAGACCTCGATCGGCGCGGCGACGGTGTGGGTGAGGGAGCCCTTGGGGCCCTTCACCGCGACCGTGCGGCCATCGATGGTGACGTCCACACCGGCGGGAACCTGAATGGGGAGCTTGCCGATTCGCGACATTGGCTATTCCTCCGTTCCCGACTACCAGACGTAGGCGAGGACTTCCCCACCCACGCCCTTCTTCTGCGCCTGCTGGCCGGTCAGGAGACCGTGGGACGTGGAGATGATCGCCACGCCCAGGCCGCCGAGAACCTTCGGCAGGTTGGTGGACTTCGCGTAAACGCGCAGACCCGGCTTGGAGATGCGCTTGATGCCGGCGATCGAACGCTCACGGTTCGGGCCGAACTTCAGCTCCAGGACGAGGTTCTTGCCGACCTCGGCGTCCTCGACCTTCCAGCCGGTGATGAAGCCCTCCTGCTGGAGGATCTCCGCGATGTGCGACTTGATCTTGCTGTGCGGCATCACGACAGAGTCGTGGTATGCCGAGTTCGCGTTCCGCAGACGCGTAAGCATGTCTGCGATCGGATCAGTCATGGTCATGAATTGGCCTTCGGCCTCTCTCGCCGGGGTTTCCTGTATGCGCCATCCCTCTCCCCACACAGGGGCGGGACGGGTGCGGCGCGGGGACCTACGGCGTAGTAAGTCGTACGGGCGGCGGACGCCCAACCCTCCTAGCCTACGCCATGAGGGATCGGGCCTCCGCCAACCCTTTGCTTACCGAGAGACTCCGGTCATCCCTGAGAAGGGACTACCAGGAGCTCTTGGTCACGCCCGGCAGCTCGCCACGGTGAGCCATCTCACGAAGGCACACGCGGCACAGGCCGAACTTGCGGTACACGGAGTGCGGACGGCCGCAGCGCTGGCAGCGGGTGTACGCGCGCACACCGAACTTGGGCTTACGAGCAGCCTTGGCAATAAGAGCCTTCTTCGCCATCTCGCTTACGCCTCCTTGAACGGGAAGCCGAGGTGACGAAGGAGGGCGCGGCCCTCGTCGTCGTTGGTCGCCGTGGTGACCACGGTGATGTCCATACCCCGGACGCGGTCGATCTTGTCCTGGTCGATCTCGTGGAACATGACCTGCTCCGTGAGACCGAAGGTGTAGTTGCCACGGCCGTCGAACTGCTTGGGGGACAGACCACGGAAGTCGCGGATGCGCGGAAGCGCGAGCGACAGGGTGCGGTCCAGGAACTCCCACATGCGGTCGCCACGGAGCGTGACGTGCGCGCCGATCGGCTGGCCCTCGCGCAGCTTGAACTGCGCGATGGACTTGCGGGCCTTGGTGACGGCCGGCTTCTGGCCGGTGATCGTGGTGAGGTCGCGGATGGCGCCCTCGATCAGCTTGGAGTCGCGGGCGGCGTCGCCCACACCCATGTTGACCACGATCTTGACGAGGCCGGGAACCTGCATGACGTTCTCGTAGGAGAACTCCTCACGCAGCTTGCCCGTGATCTCCTCGCGGTACTTCGTCTTCAGACGCGGAGTGGTGGTGGTAGCCATCAGATGTCCTCACCCGTCCGCTTGGCAACGCGGATCTTGTTGCCCTCGTCGTCGAAGCGGTATCCGACGCGGGTCACGACCTTATTGCCGTCCTTCTCCACGACGAGCTGAACGTTGCTCACGTGGATGGGGGCCTCAGTGGTGACGATGCCGCCGGCCTGCGAGGCACGACCCGGCTGGTTGGCCTTCGTGTGCTTCTTGACCCGGTTGACACCCTCGACCAGGACGCGGTCCTCGCGGGGGAAGGCCGCGATGACCTTGCCCTGCTTGCCCTTGTCCTTGCCGGTGATGACCTGTACCAGGTCGCCCTTCTTGATCTTCATGCTTACAGCACCTCCGGCGCGAGCGAGATGATCTTCATGAACTTCTTCTCGCGCAGCTCACGGCCCACCGGGCCGAAGATACGGGTGCCGCGAGGGTCGCCGTCGTTCTTCAGAATGACAGCGGCGTTCTCGTCGAAGCGGATGTACGAGCCGTCCTGGCGGCGGCGCTCCTTGACGGTGCGAACGATGACCGCCTTGACGACGTCACCCTTCTTCACGTTGCCACCGGGGATCGCGTCCTTGACGGTGGCGACGATGACGTCACCGATGCCCGCGTAGCGGCGACCCGAGCCACCGAGAACACGGATGCAAAGGATCTCCTTGGCACCAGTGTTGTCGGCGACGCGAAGTCGCGACTCCTGCTGGATCACGTCTATCTCCTGTTTGTCTGCCGGTTCCCGGCGGGAGCCGCGTCAGCGACTCCCGCCGAGCCTGGCGGAACTGACCTGAGGGAAACCCCTCAGGCACTGATCATTGGGAGCTCCCTTGCGGGAACTGCCTACTTGGCCTTCTCGAGGATCTCGACGACGCGCCAGCGCTTCGTCGCGGACAGCGGCCGGGTCTCCATGAGGAGGACACGGTCGCCGACGCCCGCAGCGTTCTGCTCGTCGTGGGCCTTGAGCTTGTTCGTACGGCGGATGACCTTGCCGTACAGCGCGTGCTTCACACGGTCCTCGACAGCGACGACGACGGTCTTGTCCATCTTGTCGCTGACGACCAGACCCTCACGGGTCTTGCGGAATCCGCGCGAGTCCGCGCCGGCGGCGCTGGTGTTCGCAGTGTTCTCAGTCACGTTGCTCTCGCTCATCAGGCGCTCTCCACCGTCTCGATGCCCAGCTCGCGCTCGCGCATCAGGGTGTAGATCCGGGCGATGTCCTTACGGACCGCCTTCAGACGGCCGTGGTTCTCGAGCTGACCGGTCGCCGCCTGAAAGCGGAGGTTGAACAGCTCTTCCTTGGCCTCGCGGAGCTTGGCAACAAGCTCCTCGTTGCCCAGCTCGCGCAGCTCCGACGCCTTGGTACCGGTCGACATCACGCTTCACCTGCCTCGCGCTTGACGATCCGGCACTTCATCGGCAGCTTGTGCGCTGCACGAGTGAGAGCCTCACGCGCAATCTTCTCGTTCGGGTAGGACAGCTCGAACATGACCCGGCCCGGGTGCACGTTCGCAACCCACCACTCCGGGGAACCCTTACCGGAGCCCATGCGGGTCTCGGCGGGCTTCTTGGTCAGCGGACGGTCCGGGTAGATGTTGATCCAGACCTTGCCGCCACGCTTGATGTGGCGGGTCATCGCAATACGAGCCGCTTCGATCTGGCGGTTGGTCACGTACGCCGGAGTCAGGGCCTGAATGCCGTACTCGCCGAACGCAACCGTCGTACCACCCTTCGCCATTCCGCGACGCTTGGGGTGGTGCTGCTTGCGGTGCTTGACCCTACGGGGGATCAGCATTTCGGTCAGGCCTCCGTTCCGGTGCTCTCAGCAGCCGGAGCGGCGGCGGGAGCGTCGGCCTTGGGGGCCTCGGCAGCCGGAGCCTGCTGCGGCTTGCGACCGCGGCCGCCACGCTCGCCACCGCGGCCACCACGGCCGGCCGGGCGGTCAGCGCCGCCACGGGCCGGGCGGTTGCCGGCGCGGGCAGCGGCGTTCTCGGCGCGGACCTCGGCGATGTTCTTGACGTCGCCCTTGTAGATCCAGACCTTCACGCCGATGCGGCCGAAGGTGGTCTTGGCCTCGAAGAAGCCGTACTCGACGTTCGCGCGCAGCGTGTGCAGCGGCACACGACCCTCGCGGTAGAACTCCGAGCGGGACATCTCGGCGCCGCCGAGACGGCCGCCACACTGGATCTTGATGCCCTTGGCGCCGGCCTTCATGGCGGACTGCATGCTCTTGCGCATGGCCCGACGGAAGGAGACGCGGGAGGACAGCTGCTCGGCAACGGCCTGGGCCACGAGCTGAGCGTCGACCTCGGGGTTCTTGACCTCGAGGATGTTCAGCTGGACCTGCTTGCCCGTGAGCTTCTCGAGGTCGCCGCGGATGCGGTCGGCCTCGGCGCCACGGCGGCCGATGACGATGCCGGGACGCGCGGTGTGGATGTCCACCCGCACGCGGTCACGGGTGCGCTCGATCTCAACCTTCGAGATGCCGGCGCGCTCCATGCCGGACGTCATCATCCGACGGATGGCGACGTCTTCCTTGACGTAGTCCTTGTACAGCTTGTCGGCGTACCACCGGGACTTGAAGTCCGTGGTGATGCCGAGCCGGAACCCGTGCGGGTTTACCTTCTGGCCCATTACCGGGTTCCTTCCTTGCTGCTGACGACCACGGTGATGTGGCTGGTCCGCTTACGGATCCGGTAGGCACGGCCCTGGGCACGCGGACGGAACCGCTTCAGGGTCGGGCCCTCGTCCACAAACGCCTCGCTGATGAACAGCGAAGAGGCGTCCGAGTGGTCGTAGTTGTGTGCAGCGTTGGCGATGGCGCTGTCCAGCACCTTGCCAACCGGCACGCTCGCGGCCTGCGGGGCGAAACGCAGGACCGCCTGAGCCTCCGTGGCATCCATGCCACGGATGAGGTCCACCACGCGGCGGGCCTTCATGGGCGTGACGCGGATGTACCGCGCCTGGGCCCTGGCTTCCATGGTTGTCCCTTCGGTGTAAGTCATAGTCGTTCCACCCCGCCGTTAGCGGCGCTTCGACTTCCGGTCGTCCTTGACGTGGCCGCGGAAGGTGCGAGTCGGCGAGAACTCGCCGAGCTTGTGGCCGACCATCGACTCGGTGACGAACACCGGGACGTGGGTCTTGCCGTTGTGCACCGCGATCGTGTGGCCGAGCATGGCCGGGATGATCATCGAGCGACGGGACCAGGTCTTGATGACGTTCTTGGTGCCGGCTTCGTTCTGGGCGTCCACCTTCTTTACGAGGTGTCCGTCGACGAAGGGCCCCTTCTTGAGACTGCGCGGCATCTAAACCCGCTCCTAGCGCTTCTTGTTCGTCTTGCGGCGGCGGACGATGTACTTGCTCGATGCCTTCTTCGGCGAGCGAGTACGACCCTCCTTCTGACCCCACGGGGAGACCGGGTGGCGACCACCGGAGGTCTTGCCCTCACCACCACCGTGCGGGTGGTCAACCGGGTTCATCGCGACACCGCGGACGGTCGGGCGAACGCCCTTCCAGCGCATACGGCCGGCCTTGCCCCAGTTGATGTTCGACTGCTCGGCGTTGCCGACCTCGCCGATCGTGGCGCGGCAGCGGGCGTCGACCAGCCGGATCTCGCCGGACGGCATACGAAGGTGGGCCATGGTGCCCTCCTTCGCCAGCAGCTGCACGGAGGCGCCCGCGGAACGGGCGAACTTCGCGCCGCCGCCGGGCCGCAGCTCGATGGCGTGGATGGTCGTACCGACCGGGATGTTGCGCAGCGCCAGGTTGTTGCCGGGCTTGATGTCGGCGGCCGGGCCGTTCTCGACACGGTCGCCCTGACGCAGACCCTTGGGCGCGATGATGTAGCGCTTCTCGCCGTCCGCGTAGTGCAGGAGCGCGATGCGCGCGGTGCGGTTGGGGTCGTACTCGATGTGAGCGACCTTGGCCGGCACGCCGTCCTTGTCGTGGCGACGGAAGTCGATCAGGCGGTAGGCGCGCTTGTGGCCACCGCCCTGGTGACGGACGGTCACACGACCGGTGTTGTTACGGCCGCCCTTGCTGTGCAGGGGGCGGACCAGCGACTTCTCCGGCGTGGACCGCGTGATCTCGACAAAGTCGGCGACGCTGGAGCCACGACGGCCCGGGGTCGTCGGCTTGTACTTGCGGATACCCATTTCTCAGTCCTCGTCCGATTCCGGACGACTCGACCTCCGTCAGGAGGTCGGGCCGCCGAAGATGTCGATACGGTCGCCCTCGGCAAGGGTCACGATGGCGCGCTTGGTGTTGGCGCGCTTGCCGAAACCGGTGCGGGTGCGCTTGCGCTTGCCCTGGCGGTTGATCGTGTTGACCCCGGTGACCTTGACCGAGAAGACCGCCTCGACGGCCTGCTTGATCTGGGTCTTGTTGGAGCCGGGCGCGACGATGAACGTGTACTTGTTCTCGTCCAGCAGGGCGTAGCTCTTCTCGGAGACGACCGGCTTGACGAGAACGTCGCGCGGGTCCGAGAAGGTCTTGCTGGTGATCGTGGCCTCAGACATCAGGCCTCGCTCCCTTCGGTCTCAACGGCCTTGGGGCCACCGGACACGAAGGACTCGAGGGCGGCCTGAGTGAAGACCACGTCGTCGGATCGCATCACGTCGTACGTGTTCAGCTGGCCCGGCTCCAGGATGTGCACCTGGGGCAGGTTGCGGGCAGACAGCCACGCGGCCTCGTCCGAGCGCTCGACGATCAGGAGCAGGTTCTTGCGCTCCGAGATCTTGCCGAACAGCGTCTTGGCGGCCTTGGTGGAGATGTCTCCCTCGACCACGCCGGAGACGACGTGGATGCGAGCGTTACGGGCCCGGTCGGTGAGGGCGCCGCGCAGAGCAGCGACCTTCATCTTCTTCGGGGTCCGCTGCGAGTAGTCACGCGGCTGCGGGCCGTGGACGACGCCACCGCCGGCGAACTGCGGAGCGCGGGTCGAGCCCTGACGGGCGCGGCCGGTGCCCTTCTGGCGGTACGGCTTCTTGCCACCACCGCGGACCTCGCCACGCGTCTTGACCTTGTGCGTGCCCTGACGGGCGGCGGCCAGCTGCGCGACGACGACCTGGTGGATCAGCGGGATGCTGACCTTGGCGTCGAAGATCTCGGCCGGGAGCTCAACGGTCCCGGTCTTGTCGCCTGCGGGCGACAGAATGTCAATGGTGCTCATAGTCCTCAGGCCCCCTTGGCCGCAGTGCGGACCAGGACCAGGCCGCCGTTGGGACCAGGAACCGCGCCCTTGATCAGGAGCAGGCCCTTCTCCGCGTCAACGGCGTGAACGGTCAGGTTCTGGGTGGTGACCCGCTCGTTGCCCATACGGCCCGCCATGCGGAGGCCCTTGAACACACGGCCCGGGGTGGCGCAGCCACCGATGGAGCCGGGAGAGCGGTGCTTGCGCTGGGTACCGTGACCGGCGCCGAGGCCCTTGAAGTTGTGACGCTTCATGACACCGGCGAAGCCCTTGCCCTTGCTCTTGCCCGTGACGTCGACCTTGACGCCGGACTCGAACACCTCGGCAGTGATCTCCTGGCCGAGCGTGTACTCGCTGGCGTCGGAGGTGCGGAGCTCCACCAGGTGGCGGCGGGGGGTCACGTCGGCCTTGGCGAAGTGGCCCTTGAGGGGCTTGTTCACCTTGCGCGGGTCGATCTCGCCGAAGGCGATCTGGACCGACTCGTAGCCGTCGGAGTCATTCGTACGGACCTGGGTGACGACACAGGGCCCGGCCTTGACAACGGTCACCGGGACGACACGGTTGTTCTCGTCCCAGACCTGGGTCATGCCGAGCTTCTCGCCCAGGACGCCCTTGATCTGCTTTGCCATCTCTTCCGCGCCTCTCAGAGCTTGATCTCGATGTCAACGCCGGCCGGAAGGTCCAGGCGCATCAGCGAGTCAACGGTCTTGGGCGTCGGGTCGAGGATGTCGATCAGGCGCTTGTGCGTGCGCATCTCGAAGTGCTCGCGCGAGTCCTTGTACTTGTGCGGCGACTTGATGACGCAGTACACGTTCTTCTCAGTGGGCAGCGGCACCGGGCCAGCGACCGACGCACCAGTGCGCGTCACCGTCTCGACGATCTTCTTCGCCGAAGAGTCGATGACTTCGTGGTCGTAGGCCTTGAGCCGAATGCGGATCTTCTGTCCCGCCATGGCTACTCAGTAGTCCTGTCTCTCGTAACGCTCTGGAACTCGGCGAGTCCTGCATTCTTCTCCGACCCACGCGGTCGGGCGTGTCGCACTCCCTCTACGTAGATCTCCCGAAGGATTTCCCAACCAAGGGGGTGCGGGCCTAAGCCGCGCATCGGGGGAAGAACACCCACCGAGTGCCTGGTCGGTACCCCGCTGACACTTCCCGGAAGATTCCCGTACGTCCGCCATCCCGCCTGGGGCGATAGATGACGACGAGTACTGTGGGACTCGCTTCCGGTCCTCCCGGCGGGAGGCGCGCAGCATCGGCACTCAACCGAGCAACCTGGCTAGTGTGCCATATGGGGCACTAGCCTGGCCAATCGAGCCGGAGAGAGTACCCCACGCCGCCCCGAGCGAACCACCGAGCGCGCCGAAGATCGACGATCATGCTGGCCGAAGATCGACGATCATCCCGCCCGTCGCAGCTGCGCCCCGCCGTCGCCCCGCCCTCGCAGGCGTCCCCCTCCCCGCACCACCGCGCCGCGTCGTCCGCGTGGCATCGCCGTGTCGTCCGTGCGACATCGGCGTGCGCCGAGGCAACCTCGCGCCGTCATTCCCCGTCTTGTTGACCGCGGAACGGCTCTGACCAGCCCGTCCGCGCATACGGGGAAGTTTCACTGTACGCAGCATGGGGGGCCTGTCTGCCCGCTGCGAGCGGAGCGGACGGAGCACGACAGATGCATATCGCGCATGCCCGGGGAGAGGCCTCAGCGCGTTCGAAGGGACCCAGCCGGCGTGGGGTGGTGGCCGGGGCCGCCGCCGTGGCCGCGGGGGCCGCGCTCGTCTCGTGCTCGGTGCCCGCGCCCCGCCGGTCCACCCCCACCGCCGATCCCGCGCCCGGGATACCGATATCCAACTCCCGGCGCGCCCAGCTGATGCAGATCCTGGCGCACCCCGACGACGACCTGTACTTCATGAACCCGGACACCCAGCAGATGCTGGACTCCGGGGTCCCCCTCGTCTGCGTGTACGTCACCGCCGGCGAGGCCGACGGCGTCAACAAGGCCCCCGGCCGGCCGAGGCCCGCCTCCGACAAGACCGCGTACTCCTCCGCCCGCCACCAGGGACTGCGCCAGGCGTACGCCACCCTGCTCGGACTGCCCAAGTACACCGAGTGGCAGAAGGGCGTGGCCACCCTCCGCGGCGACCAGCGAGCCGAGATCAACACCCTCGCCAACGGCGCCCGCCGCGTCGAGCTGATCTTCCTCAACCTCGCCATGCACACGGCCCGCGGCGGCCGGATGGGCCTGCCCAGCCTCTGGAAGGACCGGGCGCTCAACCTCCGTACCGTCGTCGCCGACGACTCGCCCGTGCGCAAGGCGGGGTCGTACGACTACGACCAGCTCGTCGACGTCCTCGTCGGGCTGATGGACCGCTACCGGCCGACCGTCGTCCAGACCCTGGACCCCGACCCGGACATCCAGCACAGCGACGAGACCACCCGAAAGAAGGACAGCGAGCAGCGCGGCTACTCCGACCACGCCGACCACACCGCCGTCGCCTGCTTCAGCTGGGCCGCCATGGTCAGCTGGGTGGGCGAGGCGACCCAGGAGGGCGGCCGCATGCCCGCCTTCGTCGCGACCTCCTTCCGCGGCTACTACAACCGCCACTGGCCCAAGAACCTGCCTCCGAGCGTGCTCAAGCGGAAGGCCGCGCCGCTCGTCCCGTACGGCGGCGACGCCTCCTGGGACTGCGGCAACGCGGGCGGCTGCGGCGACTACAACGTCGGCGGCACCCGGCCCCTGAAGAACAAGAAGGGCTGGGTCCGCTCCACCCACTACCGCTACCCGGGGGCCCGTCTGACCGTCGCCGCCCAGGCCGACGGCCGGCGCGCCGCCTATGGCGTCCTCGGGCTGCGCGCCGTCCGCTGGCAGGAGACCGCACGGGACAGCGGCCGCTGGGGCGACCCGGAGGACCTCGGCGGCGGACCGCTCGCGCCCGCCCTCGGCGCGGCGGCCCTCGCGGACGGCCGGCAGCTCCTGTTCGGCCTGCGCTTCGCGGCCGTCAGCGGCCATGGGGGCGCCAACGAGCGCGAGATCGTCCTCCTGGAGCAGCGCTCCCCCGGCGGGCCCTTCCTGGCCTGGCAGGGGCTCGGCAACCCGGAGCGCGGCGCCGACCGCGGGCGGCGCATCGGCGTCCCCGTGGCGGTCGCCGCCCCCGACGGCCGGGTGCATCTGTTCGTACGGAACGCGGATAAACGTGTCAGCACCCGCGTGCGCGCCGCCGACGGGCGTTGGAGCGGCTGGCAGGACCTGGCGGGCGAGGAGATCCAGGACGGCCTGACCACGCTGGTGGACGGCGCCGGGCGGGTCCACCTCTTCGCCGCCGGCCACACCGCCGTCCACCACTGGACGCAGAGCGCCCCCGGGCAGCCTCTCGCCCATCAGCAGGGCGCGCCGCTGCCCCTCGCCGTCGACTCCCCCGCCGCGCTCGCCGACGAGGCCGGCCGCGTACGGCTGCTGTACCGCGAGGAGCGGCCCTGGACCCAGGAGACGCCCGACGACGGACGCGGCACGGCCTCCCCGAAGCTGACGGTCGTCGGCTCGGACGGCTCGCGGCTGCCCGATGTGCGCTTCGAGGGCTACGGGCCGGTCAGCGCGGGCGCCGCGGGCAAGAACGGCGCGGTGCTCCTCGGCCGGGATCTGCGCGGACAGGTCCAACTGCGCTTCGCCGGGAAGCTGTTGACCCGCAGCACGGGCGCGCTGTCCCTGGACGCCCCGGCGCTGCACATAGCGGGCTCGCAGGCCTCCGTCGTGGGCCTGGGGCCGGACGCGCACCCCTGGCTCTGGTGGCCGGAGACCGAGACCGCCGGCTGAGCCGAACCCACGGGCGGCGGCGCAGCACAGCGCACCTCACCGCCGCCGCCACCGCCACCGCCACCGCCACCGCCGACAACGCAAAGGGCCCCGCACCTCTCGGTGCGGGGCCCTCCTTGCAGCTCAGGGAGCTACCAGGTCAAGCGATCAGCAATTACTTGGTGATCTTGACGACCTGGCCGGCGCCGACGGTCCGGCCACCCTCACGGATGGCGAACTTGAGGCCCTCCTCCATCGCGACGGGCTGGATCAGCGCGACGCTCATGGAGGTGTTGTCGCCCGGCATGACCATCTCGGTGCCCTCGGGGAGGGTCACGACGCCGGTCACGTCCGTGGTACGGAAGTAGAACTGCGGGCGGTAGTTGTTGAAGAACGGGGTGTGACGGCCACCCTCGTCCTTCGACAGGATGTAGGCCTGGGCCTCGAACTCGGTGTGCGGCGTGACCGAACCGGGCTTGATGATGACCTGGCCGCGCTCGACGTCCTCGCGCTTGATGCCACGGAGGAGCAGACCGACGTTCTCACCGGCCTGGCCCTCGTCGAGCAGCTTGCGGAACATCTCGATGCCGGTGACCGTGGTGGTGGTCTTCTCGGTCTTGATGCCGACGATGTCGACGGTCTCGTTGACCTTGAGGACACCACGCTCGATACGACCGGTGACGACGGTGCCACGACCGGTGATCGTGAAGACGTCCTCGATCGGCATCAGGAACGGCTTGTCGACGTCGCGCTCGGGCTGCGGGATCGCCTCGTCGACGGCGGCCATCAGGTTCAGGACCGACTGGCCCCACTCCTTGTCGCCCTCGAGAGCCTTGAGCGCCGAGACCTTGACGACCGGCAGGTCGTCGCCCGGGAACTCGTACTCGGAGAGGAGCTCACGCACCTCGAGCTCGACGAGCTCCAGGATCTCCTCGTCGTCCACCATGTCGGCCTTGTTCAGGGCGACGACGATGTACGGAACGCCGACCTGGCGGGCCAGGAGCACGTGCTCCTTGGTCTGCGGCATCGGGCCGTCGGTGGCCGCGACCACGAGGATGGCGCCGTCCATCTGCGCCGCACCCGTGATCATGTTCTTGATGTAGTCCGCGTGACCGGGGCAGTCGACGTGGGCGTAGTGACGCGACTCGGTCTGGTACTCGACGTGCGCGATGGAGATGGTGATACCGCGCTGGCGCTCCTCAGGAGCCTTGTCGATCTGGTCGAAGGCCGAGGCCTCGTTCAGGTCCGGGTACGCGTCGTGCAGCACCTTGGTAATGGCGGCCGTGAGGGTCGTCTTACCGTGGTCGATGTGACCGATGGTGCCGATGTTGACGTGCGGCTTAGTCCGCTCGAACTTCGCCTTCGCCACTGGGGTCCTCCTACGGAGTGGTTCTGTACGCCTTACTCATCGGCGCCAGGTGATCTTTGCTGGGAAGCCAGCCGCCGGGGCCCGGGTTCGAACCCCGGCGGATGGTGTCAAGCCTAAAGCGTGGACTCGGAAGAGCTACTCGCCCTTGGCCTTCGCGATGATCTCCTCGGCGACGTTCCGGGGAACCTCGGCGTAGGAGTCGAACTGCATCGAGTAGCTTGCGCGACCCGAGGTCTTGCTGCGGAGGTCTCCGACGTAGCCGAACATCTCCGAGAGGGGCACGAGGCCCTTCACGACGCGAGCGCCGCTGCGCTCCTCCATGGCCTGGATCTGGCCACGGCGGGAGTTGATGTCGCCGATGACCTCGCCCATGTAGTCCTCGGGCGTGGTGACCTCGACGGACATCATCGGCTCGAGGAGCACGGGCGATGCCTTGCGCGCGGCCTCCTTGAAGGCCTGCGAACCGGCGATCTTGAACGCGAGCTCGGACGAGTCGACCTCGTGGTAGCCGCCGTCGAGAAGCGTGACGCGAACGCCCGTCATCTCGTAGCCGGCCAGGATGCCGAACTGCATGGCCTCCTGAGCGCCCGCGTCCACCGAGGGGATGTACTCCTTGGGGACACGGCCACCGGTGACCTTGTTCACGAACTCGTACGAGGCGTCGCCGCCCTCGATGGGCTCGATCGCGATCTGCACCTTGGCGAACTGACCGGTACCACCGGTCTGCTTCTTGTGGGTGTAGTCGTGACGCTCGACGGCCTTGCGGATCGTCTCGCGGTACGCGACCTGCGGCTTGCCGACGTTCGCCTCGACCTTGAACTCGCGGCGCATACGGTCGACGAGCACGTCGAGGTGAAGCTCGCCCATACCACCGATGATGGTCTGGCCGGTCTCCTCGTCCGAGTGGACCTGGAAGGAGGGGTCCTCCTCCGCGAGACGCTGGATGGCGACACCCAGCTTCTCCTGGTCGCCCTTGGACTTGGGCTCGATCGCGACCTGAATGACCGGCGCCGGGAAGTCCATGGACTCCAGGATCACCGGGTTCTTCTCGTCGCACAGCGTCTCACCGGTGGTGGTCTGCTTCAGGCCCATGACGGCGACGATGTCGCCGGCGCCCACGGCTTCGATCTCCTCACGCTTGTTCGCGTGCATACGGTAGATCTTGCCGATGCGCTCCTTCTTGCCCTTGACGGAGTTCAGCACCGAGGTGCCGGCCTCCAGGCGACCCGAGTAGACCCGGATGAAGGTGAGCTTGCCGAGGTGCGGGTCGCTCGCGATCTTGAAGGCGAGCGCCGACAGCGGCTCGGCCTCGGACGGCTTGCGCGAGACGACCTTCTCCGCGTCCTTGACGTCGTGGCCCTCGATGGCCTCGACGTCCAGGGGCGAGGGGAGGTAGCGCACAACGGCGTCGAGCAGGGGCTGGACGCCCTTGTTCTTGAACGCGGTGCCGCAGAACACGGGGGTGACCGTGGTCTCGCCGCCGCCCTTGCCGGAGGCAATGGTGATACGACGGATCGCGGCGTACAGCTGCTCCTCGGAAGGCTCCTGGCCCTCGAGGTACAGCTCCATGATCTCTTCGTCGTTCTCCGCGACGGTCTCGACCAGCTTGCCGCGCCACTCCTCGGCGGCCTCGGCGTGCGTGGCCGGGATGTCGACGACGTCGTACATCTCGCCCTTGGTGGCCTCAGCGGACCACACCAGGGCCTTCATACGAACGAGGTCGACGACGCCCTTGAAGTCGGCCTCGGCGCCGATCGGCAGCTGCATCACGATCGGGGTCGCGCCGAGGCGGTTCACGATCATGTCGACGCAGCGGTGGAACTCGGCGCCGGTGCGGTCGAGCTTGTTGACGAAGCAGATACGCGGAACGCCGTAGCGGTCCGCCTGACGCCAGACAGTCTCGGACTGCGGCTCGACGCCGGCGACACCGTCGAACACCGTCACGGCACCGTCGAGCACGCGCAGCGAACGCTCCACCTCGACGGTGAAGTCGACGTGGCCCGGGGTGTCGATGATGTTGATGGTGTGATCGACGTCCTCGAGCGGCCAGTGACAGGTCGTCGCGGCGGACGTGATCGTGATGCCGCGCTCCTGCTCCTGCTCCATCCAGTCCATCGTGGCAGCGCCGTCGTGGACCTCACCGATCTTGTAGCTCACACCGGTGTAGAACAGGATGCGCTCGGTGGTCGTCGTCTTGCCCGCGTCGATGTGGGCCATGATCCCAATGTTGCGGACCTTGGCCAGGTCAAGCGAAGTGGTGGCCATAAGGCTCAATCTTCTCTCGGTCTCGATGTGGGTAGCGACTACCAGCGGTAGTGCGCGAAGGCCTTGTTGGACTCGGCCATCTTGTGCGTGTCCTCACGCTTCTTGACCGAAGCGCCGAGGCCGTTGGAGGCGTCGAGCAGTTCGTTCATGAGGCGCTCGGTCATGGTCTTCTCGCGGCGGGCGCGGGAGTAGCCGACGACCCAGCGCAGCGCGAGGGTGGCAGCGCGACCGGGCTTGACCTCGATCGGCACCTGGTAGGTGGCGCCACCGACACGGCGGGACTTGACCTCGAGAGAGGGCTTGACGTTCTCGAGGGCGCGCTTCAGCGTGATGACCGGGTCTGCGCCGGTCTTCTCGCGGAGGCCTTCCATGGCGCCGTAGACGATGCGCTCAGCGGTGGAACGCTTGCCGTTGAGCAGAATCTTGTTGATGAGCGAGGTCACCAGAGGAGAACCGTAAACCGGGTCGATGATGACCGGGCGCTTCGGGGCAGGGCCCTTACGAGGCATTCTTACTTCTCCTTCTTGGCGCCGTAGCGGCTGCGGGCCTGCTTGCGGTTCTTGACGCCCTGGGTGTCCAGGGAACCGCGGATGATCTTGTAGCGAACACCCGGCAGGTCCTTCACACGGCCACCACGCACGAGCACGATGGAGTGCTCCTGCAGGTTGTGTCCCTCACCCGGGATGTAAGCCGTGACCTCGATGCCAGAGGTCAGACGCACACGCGCGACCTTACGCAGGGCCGAGTTCGGCTTCTTGGGGGTGGTCGTGAACACACGCGTGCAGACGCCACGACGCTGAGGGGAACCCTCGAGTGCGGGCGTCTTGTTCTTCTCGACCTTGTCCTGCCGGCCCTTCCGGACCAGCTGCTGGATCGTAGGCACTACTTCTCCGGTTTCTGTGTGCCGTATGTGAAACTAACCTGGAACGTCGCCGACCCACGCGGTCGGGTGTGTCGAATACTGCAGGCCCCCGCCGCCAGGCGGAGAAGGCGCAGATTGCGGTGGCCGATTCTTCAGGCTCGCCGTGCGGCTGAGGACACGCACACGAGCCCAGGCACACCCCAGGCACAAGGACAGAGCGTACCTACCGCATCGGCTCCGGTCAAAACAAATGCACACGCGCAGGACACACCGGCCCGCGAGCATACTTCCCCGCACCGCGCAGGGGATACCAGAACAGGGCGGCCTCCCCCGCGAGGGGAGACCGCCCTGTGGCGTGCTCCCCCGGGGCCGGGCCCCGGGAGAACACGTTTGCTACCGCTTACTGGTTGTACGGACCGTAGTCGTAGTCCTCCAGCGGGACGGCCTGGCCGGAGCCGGTGCCGAACGGCGAGTAGTCGATGTCGTCGTAGCCGACGGCCGAGTACATCGCGGCCTTGGCCTCCTCGGTGGGCTCCACCCGGATGTTGCGGTAGCGGGACAGGCCCGTACCGGCCGGGATGAGCTTACCGATGATGACGTTCTCCTTGAGGCCGATCAGGGAGTCCGACTTGGCGTTGATCGCCGCGTCGGTCAGGACCCTGGTCGTCTCCTGGAAGGACGCCGCCGACAGCCACGACTCGGTGGCCAGCGAGGCCTTGGTGATACCCATCAGCTGCGGACGGCCGGAGGCGGGGTGACCGCCCTCGGTGACCACACGACGGTTCTCGGTCTCGAACTTCGAGCGCTCGACGAGCTCGCCCGGCAGCAGCTCCGCGTCGCCGGACTCGATGATCGTCACACGGCGCAGCATCTGCCGGATGATGATCTCGATGTGCTTGTCGTGGATCGACACGCCCTGCGAGTTGTAGACCTTCTGGACTTCGCCGACCAGGTGGACCTGGACCGCGCGCTGACCGAGGATCCGCAGCACGTCGTGCGGGTTCGTGGCGCCCACGGTGAGCTTCTGGCCCACCTCGACGTGGTCGCCCTCGCCCACCAGCAGACGGGCGCGCTTCGAGATCGGGAACGCCGTCTCGTCGCTGCCGTCGTCCGGGGTGACGACGAGCTTCTTGGTCTTCTCGGTCTCCTCGATCCGGACGCGGCCTGCCGCCTCCGAGATCGGGGCGACGCCCTTGGGCGTACGAGCCTCGAAGAGCTCGACGACACGGGGCAGACCCTGGGTGATGTCGTCGCCGGCCACACCACCGGTGTGGAAGGTACGCATCGTCAGCTGGGTGCCGGGCTCGCCGATGGACTGGGCGGCGATGATGCCGACCGCCTCGCCGATGTCGACCAGCTTGCCGGTGGCCAGCGAGCGGCCGTAGCAGTACGCACACGTGCCGACCGCGGACTCGCAGGTCAGGACCGAGCGGGTCTTGACCTCCTCGACGCCCGCGGCGACGACCGCGTCGATGAGCACATCGCCCAGGTCGACGTTGGCCGGCGCGATGACCTTGCCGTCGACGACGACGTCCTCGGCGAGCATGCGCGCGTACACAGAGGTCTCGACGTCCTCCGCCTTGCGCAGCACGCCGTCGGCGCCGCGCTCGGCGATCCGCAGCTTGAGGCCGCGGTCGGTGCCGCAGTCCTCTTCGCGGATGATGACGTCCTGCGAGACGTCCACCAGTCGACGGGTCAGGTAACCCGAGTCGGCGGTACGCAGGGCGGTGTCCGCCAGACCCTTACGGGCGCCGTGCGTGGAGATGAAGTACTCCAGCACGGACAGGCCCTCACGGAAGGACGCCTTGATCGGACGCGGGATGGTCTCGTTCTTGGCGTTCGACACCAGACCACGCATACCGGCGATCTGACGCATCTGCATCATGTTTCCGCGGGCGCCCGAGTTGACCATCATGGAGACCGGGTTGGTCTTCGGGAAGTTCGCGTTCATCGCCTCGGCGACCTCGTTGGTCGCCTTGGTCCAGATCGCGATGAGCTCCTGCGTGCGCTCTTCCTTGGTGATCAGACCGCGCTCGTACTGCTTCTGGACCTTCTCGTCCTGGTCCTCGTAGCCCTTGACGATCGCCTTCTTGGCGTCGGGGACCACGATGTCGGAGATGGCCACGGTGACGCCCGAGCGGGTCGCCCAGTAGAAGCCGGCCGCCTTCAGGTTGTCGAGCGTCGCCGCCACGATGACCTTGGGGTAGCGCTCCGCCAGGTCGTTGACGATCTCGGAGAGCTGCTTCTTGCCCACCGTGTAGTCGACGAACGGGTAGTCCTCGGGCAGCAGCTCGTTGAAGAGCGCGCGGCCCAGGGTGGTGCGCAGACGGAACGAGTCGCCCTGCTGCCAGGGGCCTGCCGCGACGGAGTCGTCGCCCTCTTCGGCGGCCGGCGGGGTCCAGCCGCGCGGCGGGATGGTGCCCACCGGGAAGCGGATGTCGATCTTCGCCTGGAGCGAGAGCTCGCGGGCGTCGAACGCCATGATCGCCTCGGCCGTGGAGCCGAAGGACCGGCCCTCGCCGATGACCTTGCGCTCTTCCTCGTCGGTCGTGAGGAAGAACAGACCGAGCACCATGTCCTGGGTCGGCATGGTGACCGGACGGCCGTCGGCCGGCTTCAGGATGTTGTTCGAGGACAGCATCAGGATGCGGGCCTCGGCCTGCGCCTCCGCGGAGAGCGGCAGGTGCACGGCCATCTGGTCGCCGTCGAAGTCCGCGTTGAACGCGGTGCAGACGAGCGGGTGGATCTGGATGGCCTTGCCCTCGACCAGCTGCGGCTCGAAGGCCTGGATGCCGAGGCGGTGCAGCGTGGGCGCACGGTTCAGCAGCACCGGGTGCTCGGCGATGACCTCTTCGAGGACGTCGTACACCACGGTGCGGCCGCGCTCGACCATGCGCTTGGCCGACTTGATGTTCTGCGCGTGGTTCAGGTCGACCAGGCGCTTCATCACGAACGGCTTGAAGAGCTCCAGCGCCATGGCCTTGGGCAGACCGCACTGGTGCAGCTTCAGCTGCGGGCCGACGACGATGACGGAACGCGCCGAGTAGTCGACTCGCTTGCCGAGCAGGTTCTGACGGAATCGACCCTGCTTGCCCTTCAGCATGTCGCTGAGGGACTTCAGGGGCCGGTTGCCGGGACCGGTGACCGGGCGACCGCGGCGGCCGTTGTCGAACAGCGCGTCGACGGCCTCCTGCAGCATCCGCTTCTCGTTGTTCACGATGATCTCGGGGGCGCCGAGGTCAAGGAGACGCTTGAGGCGGTTGTTGCGGTTGATCACACGGCGGTACAGGTCGTTCAGGTCGGAGGTCGCGAAGCGGCCACCGTCCAGCTGCACCATCGGACGCAGGTCCGGCGGGATGACCGGCACGCAGTCCAGCACCATGCCCTTGGGGCTGTTGCTGGTCTGCAGGAACGCGGAGACGACCTTCAGGCGCTTGAGCGCACGGGTCTTCTTCTGGCCCTTGCCGGTGCGGATGATCTCGCGGAGGCGCTCGGCCTCCTCGTCCAGGTCGAAGGACTCCAGGCGCTTCTGCAGCGCGGCGGCGCCCATCGAGCCGTCGAAGTACGTGCCGAAGCGGTCACGCAGCTCGCGGTAGAGCAGCTCGTCGCCCTCGAGGTCCTGGACCTTGAGGTTCTTGAAGCGGCTCCAGACCTCGTCGAGACGGTCGATCTCGCGCTGCGCACGGTCGCGCAGCTGCTTCATCTCACGCTCGGCGCCTTCGCGCACCTTGCGGCGCACATCGGCCTTGGCGCCCTCGGCCTCGAGCTCGGCCAGGTCGGTCTCGAGCTTCTTGGCACGGGCCTCGAGGTCGGCGTCGCGACGGTTCTCGACCTGCTGACGCTCGACGGAGACGTGGGCCTCCAGGGACGGCAGGTCGCGGGTACGACGCTCCTCGTCCACGAACGTGATCATGTACGCGGCGAAGTAGATGACCTTCTCGAGGTCCTTCGGCGCGAGGTCGAGGAGGTAGCCCAGACGCGACGGAACGCCCTTGAAGTACCAGATGTGGGTGACGGGAGCGGCCAGCTCAATGTGGCCCATCCGCTCACGGCGCACCTTGGCGCGGGTGACCTCGACGCCACAGCGCTCACAGATGATGCCCTTGAAGCGGACACGCTTGTACTTGCCGCAGTAGCACTCCCAGTCCCGGGTCGGACCGAAGATCTTCTCGCAGAAGAGTCCGTCCTTCTCGGGCTTGAGCGTGCGGTAGTTGATGGTCTCCGGCTTCTTGACCTCGCCGTGCGACCACTGTCGGATGTCGTCCGCGGTGGCAAGGCCGATCCGCAGCTCGTCGAAGAAGTTGACGTCGAGCACTTGTCGTCAATCCCTCTTTCGGGGTCGTGTCTCAATCATGGTCTGTACGGGTCCGGGGCACGGCCGGGACTCTGGGGTCAGAGTCCCGGCCAGACCCGTCAGACCTCTTCGACGCTGCTCGGCTCGCGCCGGGACAGGTCGATACCGAGCTCCTCCGCAGCGCGGAAGACGTCCTCGTCCGTGTCGCGCATCTCGATGGACATGCCGTCCGAGGAGAGCACCTCCACGTTGAGGCAGAGCGACTGCATTTCCTTGATGAGCACCTTGAAGGACTCGGGAATGCCCGGCTCGGGGATGTTCTCGCCCTTGACGATGGCCTCGTAGACCTTCACGCGGCCGGTGACGTCGTCGGACTTGATGGTCAGCAGCTCCTGGAGGGCGTAAGCGGCGCCGTAAGCCTCCAGCGCCCACACCTCCATCTCGCCGAATCGCTGGCCGCCGAACTGGGCCTTACCACCCAGCGGCTGCTGGGTGATCATCGAGTACGGACCGGTCGACCGAGCGTGCAGCTTGTCGTCGACCAGGTGGTGGAGCTTGAGGATGTACATGTACCCGACCGAGATCGGGTCCGGGAACGGCTCGCCGGAGCGGCCGTCGAACAGGTTCGCCTTGCCGGACGGCTGGACCAGGCGGTCGCCGTCGCGGTTGGGGATCGTGGCCTCGAAGAGACCGGCGATCTCGTCCTCGCGGGCGCCGTCGAAGACCGGCGTCGCGACGTTGGTTCCGGGCTCGACCTGGTCGGCGCCGATGGCCTGCAGACGCTGAGCCCAGTCGTCCGCCAGACCGGAGACGTCCCAGCCGCGGCTGGCGAGCCAGCCGAGGTGGATCTCCAGGACCTGTCCCGGGTTCATTCGGGACGGGACGCCCAGCGGGTTGAGGATGATGTCGACCGGGGTGCCGTCCTCCAGGAACGGCATGTCCTCGATCGGCAGGATCTTCGAGATGACGCCCTTGTTGCCGTGACGGCCGGCGAGCTTGTCACCGTCGGTGATCTTGCGCTTCTGCGCCACGTACACGCGCACCAGCTGGTTCACACCGGGGGGAAGCTCGTCGCCCTCCTCGCGGTCGAAGACGCGCACGCCGATGACCTTGCCGGTCTCGCCGTGGGGCACCTTCAGCGAGGTGTCGCGGACCTCGCGCGCCTTCTCGCCGAAGATCGCGCGGAGCAGGCGCTCCTCCGGGGTCAGCTCGGTCTCGCCCTTGGGCGTGACCTTGCCGACCAGGATGTCGCCGGCGACGACCTCGGCGCCGATGCGGATGATGCCGCGCTCGTCGAGGTCGGCGAGGACCTCCTCGGAGACGTTCGGGATGTCCCGGGTGATCTCCTCGGGGCCCAGCTTGGTGTCACGGGCGTCGACCTCGTGCTCCTCGATGTGGATCGAGGAGAGGACGTCGTCCTGCACGAGGCGCTGCGACAGGATGATCGCGTCCTCGTAGTTGTGACCCTCCCAGGGCATGAAGGCGACCAGCAGGTTCTTGCCGAGCGCCATCTCGCCGTCCTGGGTGGCCGGACCGTCGGCGAGGACCTGGCCCTCGACGACCCGGTCGCCCTCGTTGACGACGACCTTCTGGTTGACCGAGGTGCCCTGGTTGGAGCGGGAGAACTTGGCGACGCGGTACGTGGTGTACGTGCCGTCGTCGTTGGCGACCGTGATGTAGTCCGCGGAGACCTCCTGGACCACACCGTCCTTCTCGGCCTTGATGACGTCGCCGGCGTCGACCGCGCAGCGGTACTCCATGCCGGTGCCGACCAGCGGCGCCTCGGCCGTGATCAGCGGAACGGCCTGGCGCATCATGTTCGCGCCCATGAGGGCACGGTTGGCGTCGTCGTGCTCGAGGAAGGGGATCATGGCCGTCGCGACCGACACCATCTGGCGCGGCGAGACGTCCATGTAGTCCACGTCGGAGCCCGGCACGTAGTCGACCTCGCCGCCACGGCGGCGGACCAGCACACGGGCCTCGGCGAACCGCAGGTCGTCGGTGAGCGCGGCGTTGGCCTGCGCGATGACGAAGCGGTCCTCCTCGTCGGCGGTCAGGTAGTCCACCTCGTCGGTGACCTGGTCGTCGACGACCTTGCGGTACGGCGTCTCGACGAAGCCGAACGCGTTGACCCGGCCGTAGGAGGCGAGCGAGCCGATCAGACCGATGTTCGGGCCTTCAGGGGTCTCGATCGGGCACATGCGGCCGTAGTGCGACGGGTGCACGTCACGGACCTCGAAGCCGGCCCGCTCACGGGAGAGACCACCCGGGCCAAGCGCCGACAGACGGCGCTTGTGGGTGAGACCCGACAGCGGGTTGTTCTGGTCCATGAACTGCGACAGCTGGCTGGTGCCGAAGAACTCCTTGATGGAGGCGACGACCGGCCGGATGTTGATCAGGGTCTGCGGCGTGATCGCCTCGACGTCCTGCGTGGTCATGCGCTCGCGCACGACGCGCTCCATACGAGCCAGACCCGTGCGGACCTGGTTCTGGATGAGCTCGCCGACGTTGCGCAGACGACGGTTGCCGAAGTGGTCGATGTCGTCGGTCTCGACGACGATCTGGGTGCCGGACTCGCCCACCGTCTCGGTCTCGCCGGCGTGCAGCTTGACCAGGTACTTGATGGTCGCGATGACGTCGTCGACGGTGAGCACGCCGGCGTCCAGCGGCTCGTCGGCGCCGAGCTTCTTGTTCACCTTGTAGCGGCCGACCTTGGCGAGGTCGTAGCGCTTGGGGTTGAAGTAGAGGTTCTCGAGCAGCGTCTGAGCGGCCTCGCGCGTCGGCGGCTCGCCCGGGCGCAGCTTGCGGTAGATGTCGAGCAGCGCGTCGTCCTGGCCCTGGGTGTGGTCCTTCTCCAGGGTGGCGCGCATGGACTCGTACTCGCCGAACTCCTCGAGGATCTGCTCGGTGGTCCAACCGAGAGCCTTGAGCAGGACGGTCACGGACTGCTTGCGCTTGCGGTCGATGCGGACACCGACCATGTCGCGCTTGTCGATCTCCATCTCGAGCCAGGCGCCCCGGGAGGGGATGATCTTGGCCGTGAAGATGTCCTTGTCGGACGTCTTGTCGATGGAGGAGTCGAAGTAGACGCCCGGCGAGCGGACGAGCTGCGACACCACGACACGCTCGGTGCCGTTGATGACGAAGGTGCCCTTGTTCGTCATGAGCGGGAAGTCGCCCATGAAGACCGTCTGGGACTTGATCTCGCCGGTCTCGTTGTTGGTGAACTCAGCGGTGACGAAGAGCGGGGCGGCGTACGTGAAGTCGCGCTCCTTGCACTCGTCGATGGAGTTCTTCGGAGGCTCGAAGCGGTGGTCGCGGAAAGTCAGCGACATCGACCCGGAGAAGTCCTCGATCGGAGAGATCTCCTCGAAGATCTCCTCCAGACCGGACTTGGTGGGGACGTCCTGTCCGTTCTCCAGAGCCGTCTCGACACGAGCCTTCCACGCGGCATTGCCGAGCAGCCAGTCAAAGCTCTCGGTCTGCAGCGCAAGGAGGTTCGGAACCTCGAGGGGCTCCTTGATCTTTGCAAAGGAGATGCGCAGCGGGGCAGTGCTGGCGCCGTTGTTCGTATTCGCGGTCGAGGCGTTGCGCGAGGCGGCCAAGAGGGGGTCCTTCCGAGGGCTCGGACTCACTACGCGCGTACCGGTCCCACGCTGGGCACGGAGAAAGACGTTCCTGATTGGGCAAATCGCCAGGTCAGGAATGTTCAGTCAACGGTGCTCGTACGTGGGGATGCCCCTGGTGACGGGCAGGGGGCAGCTAACAGGCAGCGCAAAGGGTCAGTGTAGCCACTTGGCACACTGATGTCCAGTGCGGGTTTTCGAGACCCTCGTTGTTCTCAACTCCGCGGCACCCTCGCGCCGTGTGGCGCACCTCGATACTGCCCGTTCGGTCGTCGATCCATGCCTCGGTTCCGGATCGTTGTGACGACGCGTCCTGAGAATTGCGCGCTGCGTGCGGTTCGTCAAGGCCCCCCAGCCCAACCGGGGCTGCTGAGACACCGCGAGGCGTACGACGAAGATCACGATACCCCGCGTAAGCGGAAGGGCAAGGCTGACGCCACGGCAACGACAAAGGGCGACCACCCGTACGGGTGATCGCCCTTCGCTGCGCCCTGTACGCGGCCCTATGCGGAACCGCAGTCAGGACTCAGAGTCACTTGACCTCGACGGACGCGCCAGCGGCCTTGAGGGACTCGGCGGCCTTCTCAGCGGCCTCCTTGGCGACCTTCTCGAGGACCGGCTTCGGGGTGCCGTCGACGAGGTCCTTGGCCTCCTTCAGGCCGAGGGAGGTCAGCTCACGCACGACCTTGATGACCTGGATCTTCTTCTCGCCGGCGCCGGTGAGGATGACGTCGAACTCGTCCTGCTCCTCGACGGCGTCGACAACGGCGCCCGGGCCGGCCGGACCGGCGACGGCGACGGCCGCGGCGGCGGTGACGTCGAACTTCTCCTCGAAGGCCTTCACGAACTCGGAGAGCTCGATGAGGGTCATCTCCTCGAACTGCGCGAGCAGGTCGTCCTGGGACAGCTTCGCCATGATGGCGTCCTTCCACTAATTCGGCAGGTGCCGGATGTACATGTAGGCGGGCGTACGTTCGGCCCGCTGCGACCGTCGCCCTAGCGGGCGGCGATCAATGCGCGAGCCGAATTACTCGGCACCGCCCTGCTCGGCCTGCTTGGCACGAAGCGCCTCCGCGGTGCGGACGAACTTCGAGGGAAGCGCCTGGAAGAGCTGAGCAGTCTGCGTCTGCTTGCCCTTGAAGGCGCCCGCCAGCTTGGCGAGCAGAACCTCGCGGGACTCGAGGTCCGCAAGCTTCTTGATCTCATCGGCGGACAGCGCCTTGCCATCAAGGACACCGCCCTTGATGATCAGGTTCGGGTTCTCCTTGGCGAAGTCACGAAGACCCTTCGCCGACTCCACCGGGTCACCGGTGATGAAGGCAACCGCCGTCGGACCAGTGAACTGGTCGTCGAGCGAAGTGATCCCGGCCTCGTTGGCCGCAATCTTGGTCAGCGTGTTCTTCACCACGGCGTACTGGGCGTTCTCACCGAGCGAACGACGCAGCGTCTTGAGCTGCGCCACGGTGAGACCCCGGTACTCGGTCAGCACGGCGGCGTTCGAGCTGCGGAACTGGTCCGCGAGCTCGGCTACCGCGGCAGCCTTGTCGGGCCTTGCCATAGAGCGTCGGCCTCCTTCCGGGTGATGAGGACCGCTCAGAAGGGGCTGAACAAAACGAAACGCCCCGGCGCAGGCGCACGGGGCTCAGCTCGACCGGATCAGATCCGGGAACTTCTCCACAGTCACCTACGCGGGTCGTCCGCAGCTAGCGGATCCTTCGGCCGCCGCACACTCTTACGAGCACACGGCAACGACCAGCGGTCTTTGGCTTCTGGAGGAGAGTACGGGACGGAATCCCGGTCAGGCAAATCGGGCCATCGGGAGATCCAGACCACGGGGGGGCGAGGCCGGCTGGGTCGGGCGCGGGGCGGTGCGACGGAGCGGGCTCGGGGGCGGAGGCGGGGCTGAGGCGGGGCTGAGGCGGGGCCACGGGAAGCCGCCCAGCGCCCTTCAGGGCCCGATGCGGCCTGGCGGGCGGGACGGCGGGAGCCGCCCAGGCGTCGTACGGCCGGTCCGGCGCCGGAGCCGCTCAGGGCGGAGGAGCCCGGACGGGCACCGGCCCGACGCGGCGGCAGGCCGGTCAGGGCCGACTAGGCCAGACGGGCGAGGCGGCAGGAGTCGCTCAGCGCCCCGCAGAGCCGGCCCGGCGGGCCGCGCCGGAGCCCTCAGGGGCCGACGAGGCAGGGCGGGCAGGACGACGGGAGCCGCCCAGGCGTCGTACGGCCGGTCCCACCGGAGCCCTCAGGCCGACGAGGCCCTGAAAGGCAGCGGCCCGTCAAGGCGACTGAAGCCGTTCATGGCCCCTCAGGGCCGACGAGGCCCGAGCAAGCGCTGGGCAGTGCGGGTCTCAGCGGGGGCGGCTAGGAGCCGCTCAGGACCGACGCGGCCGGACGGCCGCGGGGCGGGCGAGGCGACAGGAGCCGCTCAGCGCGGTCACGGCGGTAAGGCGGCCTCGCCAGAGCCCCACGGCCGATGCGACCGGCCGGGCGGGACGACGGGAGCTGCCCAAGGCGTCGTACAGCCGATCCGGCACCCATAGCCCTCTCGGGGCCGACGGGACCGGACGAGCACTGGTCCAGCGAGGCGGCAGGCGCCCCTCAGCGCCTCTCCGGAGGCCTCGCCGGAGACCTCAGGGCCGGCCGGCCAGGCGGGAGGCTGCCCCGGCGTCGTACGGCCGGTCCCACACCAGAACTCCTCAGAGCCGACAACGCCCTGACGGGCACCAGCCCGTCAGGGCGACTGAAGCCGTTCATGGCCCCGCAGGGCGGAGGAGGGCCGGACGAGGACCGGCCGAGCCACGCGGCAGGAGCCGCTCAGCGGCCCCCAGGGCCGCCCGGCAGAGGCAGGACCACTCCACCGGACCCCGGTCGCCGGGACAGAGCCAAGAGCCCGCCCGGGCTGGCGCAGGGGGCCGTCCGGGCCGGAGGGGCAGGGATGCCGGTCCGGACGGGCTGCCCGGCGCTCAGGGCCCGGGTGGGGCCGTTACGACTTGTCCGCGGACTTCAGGCCCTCGCTGAGCTCCTTGAACATCTCCATCAGGTCGACGGTCTCGCCCGCCGGCGGCGGCGTCACCGTGGCCTTGGAGCCGTAGTCGGAGTACTTCGCGACGACCTTGATCTTGCCCTCGGGGGTGTCCATCCCGATGTTCATCCGCACCGGGTACTCGTCCTCGTTGACCCAGACCTCGGTGTCGTACCCCTTGACGCCGGCCTTCTTCATGTTCTCGGTGAGCTTCTTGCGCTCCTGCTCCTTGAGCGACGTGAACTGCTTGTTCGTCTTCATCATCTCTTCGAGCGTGAGCGTGCCCTTGTAGTGCTGGGTCTCCACGCCGTCGACCTTCGCCGGGCCGACGTGCTTGAGGTTCGGCGACTCGAGCAGCATCGCCAGCTGCTGGGCCGGGTCCTGGTTCATGCTCTCCAGGTTGCCGGTCATCTGCTTCTGGATCGCCTTGTCGCCGGAGAGCTCGGCCATCTTGCCCAGGTCCATCTTGACCCAGCGCTTGCCGTCCATCTCCTTGGCCTGCTTGGCGCCCATGTCCATGTACATGACGTTGTCGAGCCACACCATGCGGACCTGCTCCGGCGCGCCGGGCTCCGCCTCGAAGGCCTCGCCCTTCATGGTCATGTCCATCACCGTGGGGTCCCACCCCATGGTGCCGGTCACCTCCATGTCGCCGTCGCCGCCCTTGACCCCGGCCGGCATCTCCATCGTCATGTGGACCTTGGCCGACTTGGCGGCCGCAGTCTTCTTGTACGCGGCCGTCAGGACCTGCGTCACAGCCTCGCGCGACTGCGTCTGAGGCTTCTCAGACCCCCCGGTCGCCTTCTTCTTCTCCCCTTCGCCGCTCTGACAGCCGGCGACTCCCGCCACGAGCGCTACAGCCGTCAGAGAGACGCCCACGCGCTTCCATGCGGATTTGGTCATGTCCCCACCCCTTGTTTTTCTTGCGAACTCCTGAACGGTAGCTCACCCGTACGACAGAGGGCAGCAGAAAAAACCGGCTCCCGCGCCTCAAGTGAGGTGCGGGGGCCGGTTTTTCAGTACGCGAGACCCGCGACTGCCGTCAGTGTCAGACGGCGGCCGGGTCCTCCTCGACGAGGAGGTTGCGGGTGCGGTTGGCGTCCAGCGGGATGCCGGGGCCCATCGTCGTCGTCAGGGTCGCCTTCTTGATGTAGCGGCCCTTGGCGGCGGACGGCTTCAGACGGAGGATCTCCTCCAGCGCCGCGGCGTAGTTCTCGACCAGCTTCGTCTCGTCGAAGGAGACCTTGCCGATGATGAAGTGCAGGTTCGAGTGCTTGTCGACGCGGAACTCGATCTTGCCGCCCTTGATGTCGTTGACAGCCTTGACGACGTCGGGGGTGACCGTGCCGGTCTTCGGGTTCGGCATCAGACCACGCGGGCCGAGGACGCGGCCGAGGCGGCCGACCTTGCCCATGAGGTCCGGGGTGGCGACGACGGCGTCGAAGTCCAGACGGCCCTTCGCGACCTCGTCGATCAGTTCGTCGGAGCCGACGATGTCGGCGCCCGCGGCTTCCGCCGCCGCAGCACGGTCACCGGTCGCGAAGACCAGGACCCGGGCGGTCTTGCCGGTGCCGTGCGGAAGGTTGACGGTGCCACGGACCATCTGGTCGGCCTTGCGCGGGTCGACGCCCAGGCGGAAGGCGACCTCGACGGTGCCGTCGAACTTGGTGGAGGTGGTCTCCTTGGCGAGACGGACGGCCTCGAGGGGGGCGTAGTTACGCTCCCGGTTGATCTTGGCGTCCGCAGCGCGGAGAGTCTTGCTGCGCTTCACTTCTGCTCCTGTTGCAGTTACACCATGCGGCTCGGCCGCGTGGCAGGTGTGGGAGTCGTGGTGCAGGCCAGCGCTTGGCCCTACCACTGAGGTCATACGGGGGCTGATCAGCCCTCGACCGTGATGCCCATCGAACGGGCGGTGCCAGCGATGATCTTCGACGCGGCGTCGAGGTCGTTGGCGTTCAGGTCGGGCATCTTCACCGTGGCGATCTCGCGGACCTGGGCGCTGGTGAGCTTCGCGACCTTGGTCTTGTGCGGCTCGCCGGAGCCCTTGTCCACACCCGCGGCCTTGAGGATCAGCTTGGCGGCCGGCGGAGTCTTGGTGACGAAGGTGAAGGAGCGGTCTTCGTAGACCGTGATCTCCACCGGCACGACCATGCCACGCTGCGACTCGGTCGCGGCGTTGTAGGCCTTGCAGAACTCCATGATGTTGACGCCGTGCTGACCCAGCGCGGGACCGACCGGCGGAGCCGGGTTGGCCGCACCGGCCTGGATCTGGAGCTTGATAAGCCCCGTGACCTTCTTCTTCTTGGGAGGCATTGCTCTCTCCGGGTCCTAGTGAGAGTTTTCGGCACTCCACCCGATCATCCGGATGGAGGCATACCGCACAACGATAACGGGTATAGCTGCGCGGCCAAAAACCGGGCAGGTCAGGCTGGCTGCGAGAGCCTGCCTGACCTGCCCGGAAGATCTTGTTCCAGAGGCCCTGATACGGGTCAGTTCTTCTGGATCTGGTCGAAGCTGAGCTCGACCGGGGTCTCGCGGCCGAAGATCTCGACGAGGCCCTTGACCTTCTTCGAGTCGGCGTTGATCTCGTTGATCGTCGCCTGCAGCGTCGCGAACGGGCCGTCGGTGACGGTGACCGAGTCGCCGACCTCGAAGTCCAGCACCTGGACCTCGACCTTGCGGGCCGGAGCCGGCTTGCCCTCGGCCTCGGCGGCCTCGCGGGCGGCCTTCTCCTCGGCCTCCGGGGCGAGCATCTTGACGATCTCGTCCAGGGTCAGCGGGTACGGGTCGTAGGCGTTGCCCACGAAGCCGGTGACGCCGGGGGTGTTGCGCACGACGCCCCACGACTCGTTCGTCAGGTCCATGCGGACCAGCACATAGCCGGGGAGCTTGTTCTGGCGGACGTTCTTGCGCTCGCCGTTCTTGATCTGGACGATCTCTTCCTCGGGCACTTCGGCCTGGTAGATGAAGTCCTCGACGTTCAGCGAGACGGCGCGCTGCTCCAGGTTGGCCTTCACACGCTTCTCGTAGCCGGCGTACGTGTGGATGACGTACCACTCGCCGGGCAGGCCGCGGAGCTCGTCGCGCAGCGCGGTGATCGGGTCGACCGGAGCCTCGGGCTCGGCCAGCTCCTCTTCGCCCTCGTCCTCGTCCTCGTCAGCATCGGCGTCGGCGTCGACGGCCTCTTCGGCGGACTCGTCCTCAAGGGCGGCGCCGTCCTCGAGAGCGGTCTCGTCCTCGTCCTCGTCGACCTCGACGGCGGACTCGTCCTCGACGTGGATCGCGTCCACCTCGGCCGGCTCGCCCGCAGCGGCGTCGGCAGCCTCGGCCTGGTCCGGGTCCACAGCGTCCGCCGCCTCAACGATGTCGAGCTGGTCCTCGATGGACTCAAAGCTCTCGCCGGGCTCAGTGGCGTCGTTCAGGTTCGGGTCAGACACGGTGGCTGCTTCTTCCTGGCTACAGATGGGGTGGAACATGCGAAAGGGGCGCCGGGTTCAGGCGCCCTCCGCGGATCAGCCAAAGACGTACTTGACTGCTTCCTGGAAGCCATAGTCAATCACGGTCACAAGGCCGATCATGACGACAACGAAGACAATCACCACGGTGGTGTACGTCGTCAGCTGGCTGCGAGAGGGCCAGACGACCTTGCGCAGCTCGGCGACGATCTGGCGGTAGAAGAGCGCGAGACGGCCCAGAGGGCCCTTCTTTCCGCGCTTGCCGCCCTTGCGGTTCTTCTTCGACTGCGGCGCCTCGTCCTCGGCATCAGGCATGTCGATGGAGCCCACGGCGTCCGTCACGATCTCTCACCTGATTCCGGGTCGGCCGTGCCGCACCCGGTCGGAGCCGCACGGCGGTGCATTGAAGTACGTACATGCGCACACATCCCTGCTGAAAGGTGTGTGTAGCAGGGCCGGAGGGACTTGAACCCCCAACCGCTGGTTTTGGAGACCAGTGCTCTACCAATTGAGCTACGACCCTTTGTGGATTCCCCCAACCTACCGCATCCGACCGGATGCACGGAGTGCGCGGTTCGGACGTGGCTGGTGAGGGCCAACGACGAGTGAGTGTACGTGGTCGCGGCCCTGACGTCGAACAGAAGGCCCCGCGGGCCGTTCATGAACGTTTTCGCGTCCGCCGCCCGAACGCCCCCTGCCCGCCGCTCGACCGCCCTCTCCCCGCCGCCCGGCCACCGGCTGTCCGCCGCCCGCGGCCTGACCGTCCGTCGCCTGGGCGCCGCCCGTCCGGGGCGCGCCCTCTGCCCTGTCCCTGCTCTGTCCCTGCTCTGTCCATAGCTCTTTCCGCGCTCTGCCCGTGCTCTTTCCGTCCTTTCTGTCCGTCCTTCGAAACCTGTGTGCCGGGTCGGTTTCGCGTCTGGGACGATGGCCGTATGAGCGCTGCAACCTCTCCCACCGAGCGCCGGGTCTCCGCCCGCATCGGCGCGATCTCCGAGTCCGCGACCCTCGCCGTCGACGCCAAGGCCAAGGCCCTCAAGGCCGCCGGCCGCCCGGTGATCGGCTTCGGCGCGGGCGAGCCCGACTTCCCGACGCCCGACTACATCGTCGAGGCCGCCGTCGAGGCCTGCAAGAACCCCAAGTACCACCGGTACACGCCGGCCGGCGGCCTGCCCGAGCTGAAGAAGGCCATCGCCGCCAAGACCCTGCGCGACTCCGGCTACGAGGTCGACCCCGCGCAGATCCTGGTGACCAACGGCGGCAAGCAGGCGATCTACGAGGCGTTCGCCGCGATCCTCGACCCGGGCGACGAGGTCATCGTCCCGGCGCCGTACTGGACGACCTACCCCGAGTCCATCCGCCTGGCGGGCGGCGTCCCGGTCGACGTCGTGGCCGACGAGACCACCGGCTACCGGGTCTCCGTGGAGCAGCTGGAGGCGGCGCGCACGGAGAACACCAAGGTCGTGCTCTTCGTCTCCCCGTCCAACCCGACCGGCGCGGTCTACAGCGAGGCCGACGCCCGCGCGATCGGCGAGTGGGCTGCCGAGCACGGCCTGTGGGTGCTGACGGACGAGATCTACGAGCACCTGGTCTACGGCGACGCGACCTTCGCCTCGCTCCCGCAGCTCGTCCCGGCGCTGCGCGAGAAGTGCATCGTCGTCAACGGCGTGGCCAAGACGTACGCCATGACGGGCTGGCGCGTCGGGTGGATCATCGGCCCGAAGGACGTCGTGAAGGCCGCGACGAACCTCCAGTCGCACGCCACCTCCAACGTCTCCAACGTCGCGCAGGTGGCCGCCCTGGCCGCCGTCTCCGGCGACCTGGACGCCGTCGCGGAGATGCGGAAGGCCTTCGACCGCCGCCGCCAGACGATCGTGAAGATGCTGAACGAGATCGACGGCGTGCTCTGCCCGACCCCCGAGGGCGCGTTCTACGCGTACCCCTCGGTGAAGGCGCTGCTGGGCAAGGAGATCCGCGGCCGGCGTCCGCAGACCTCCGTGGAGCTGGCCGCGCTGATCCTCGACGAGGTCGAGGTGGCGGTCGTTCCGGGCGAGGCCTTCGGCACGCCGGGCTATCTGCGGCTGTCGTACGCGCTGGGCGACGAGGACCTGGTCGAGGGCGTCTCGCGGCTCCAGAAGCTGCTCGCCGAGGCGCGCGACTGACCCGCTAACAGATGCTGACAGGTACTGAATTCAGTAGCTGATCGAGCCAGCAGACGGGCTCCCGGCCGATGCGGCCGGGAGCCCGTTTCTTCGTTCGGGCAAGGACCCGATCGGGGAAAGGGGCTGCCGTACGGCGGGCGGGTGCGGCAAGATCCTGCAATGGAGCACGTTCGAAACGTAAGTCTGCTGCCGAAAGCCCATCTGCATCTGCACTTCACCGGGTCGATGCGGCCCGGCACCCTGCTCGAACTCGCCGACAAGTACGGCGTGCATCTCCCCGAGGCTCTGACCAGCGGCGAACCGCCGAAGCTCCGGGCGACCGACGAGCGCGGCTGGTTCCGCTTCCAGCGCCTGTACGACATCGCGCGCTCCTGCCTGCGCTCCCCCGAGGACATCCAGCGACTGGTGCGCGAGGCGGCCGAGGAGGACGTCAGGGACGGCTCGGGCTGGCTGGAGATCCAGGTCGACCCGACGTCGTACGCGCCGATGCTGGGCGGTCTGATCCCGGCCCTGGAGATCATCCTGGACGCCGTGGACCGCGCCGCGCGGGACACCGGTCTCGGCATGCGCGTGCTGGTCGCGGCGAACCGGGTGAAGCACCCGCTCGACGCCCGCACCCTGGCGCGGCTCGCGGTGCGCTACGCGGACCGGGGGGTCGTCGGGTTCGGCCTCTCCAACGACGAGCGCCGGGGCATGGCGCGGGACTTCGACCGCGCGTTCGCCATCGCCCGGGAGGGCGGCCTGCTGGCGGCCCCGCACGGCGGCGAGCTGACCGGCCCCGCGTCCGTGCGCGACTGCATGGACGATCTGCGGGCGGCCCGGATCGGACACGGCGTACGGGCGGCGGAGGATCCCCGCCTGCTGCGGAAGCTGGCCGAACGGGGGGTGACCTGCGAGGTGTGCCCGTCGTCCAATGTGGCGCTGGGCGTGTACGAGAAGCCGACGGACGTGCCGCTGCGGACGCTGTTCGAGGCGGGGGTGCCGATGGCGCTGGGGGCCGACGACCCGCTGCTCTTCGGCTCGCGGCTGGCCGCGCAGTACGAGCTGGCGCGCGGGTCCCACGGCTTCACGGACGCGGAGCTGGCGGAGCTGGCCCGGCAGTCGGTGCGGGCGTCGGCGGCGCCGGAGGGCGTCCGGGCCAAGATGCTGTCGGGGATCGACGACTGGCTGTCGAGCTAGCCGTGCGTCTCAGGATCTGACGCGCCTCAGATGCCGGCGCGTCCAGATGCTGACGCGTCTCAGATGCTGACGCCGACCGTCACCGGCTCGTTGACCAGGGTGATCCCGAACGCCTCGCGCACGCCCGCCACGACCTCGCGGGCGAGGGCGAGCAGGTCCTCGGTGGTGGCCTCGCCGCGGTTGGTGAGCGCGAGCGTGTGCTTGGTGGAGATACGGGCCGGGCCGGAGCCGTAGCCCTTGGTGAAGCCCGCCTTGTCGATCAGCCAGGCCGCGGAGGTCTTGGTGTGGCCGTCGCCCGCCGGGAACGCGGGCGGGGCGGTGTCCGGGCCGAGGCGGTCGTGGACCCGGGCGAGGAAGGCGTCGAACGCCTCCTCGGACAGGATCGGGTTGGTGAAGAAGGACCCGGCCGACCAGGTGTCGTGGTCCTCGGGGTCGAGCACCATGCCCTTGCCGGCACGCAGCTTGAGCACCGTCTCACGGGCGTCGGCGGCCGGCACGCGGTCGCCGGCCTCGACGCCGAGGGCGCGGGCTGTCTCGGCGTACCGCAGCGGCGCGGACAGCCCGCCGGCGTCCTCCAGCGCGAAGCAGACGCGCAGGACGACATAGCGGTCGGGGTCCTGCTTGAAGCGGCTGTGGCGGTAGGAGAAGTCGCACTCTGCGTTCGGGATCACGACGGTCTCGCCGGAGCGGCGGTCGTAGGCGATCACCTCGGTGATGGTGCTGGAGACTTCCTGCCCGTACGCGCCGACGTTCTGGATCGGGGTGGCGCCGGCCGAGCCGGGGATGCCGGCCAGGCACTCGACGCCCGCCAGGCCCGCCTCGACGGTCCGGGCGACGGCGTCCGTCCACACCTCGCCCGCGGCCAGCTCGAGCGCCGTGCCGTCCAGCTCGAATCCGGTGGTCGCGATGCGCAGGGCCGTGCCGTCGAAGCCCTTGTCGCCGATGACGAGGTTGCTGCCGCCGCCGATGATCAGCAGCGGCGTCCCGGCGGCGTCCGCCTCGGCCACGGCGGCGATCACCTCGGCGTCGGTGGTCGCCGTGACAAGGCGCGTGGCGGGCCCCCCGAGCCGGAAGGTGGTGAGGGGGGCGAGGGGGGCGTCGTGAAGTTCCTGCACGGGGACAAGAGTACGGTCCGCGGCCCCGCCGGTCGGGCGGGGCCGCGGAACGCGGGGCTGGGGCGGGCGTACGGGCCCTCCCGCCGGCCTCAGGCCGTGCCGCCGACGCCGGCCGGCTCGCGGTCCTCGACGTCCGGGCCGGAGCCCGTGTCCGGTCCGGAGCCCGTGTCCGATCCTGCGGCCTTGGAGACCTCGGACTTCGAGACCTCCGCCTCCGCCTCCGGAGCCTTGTCAGCAGGCTGCTGCGCCTGGCGGGAGGGGATCAGCAGCGCCGTCAGGGCCGCGACGGCCACCGCCGCCGCGCCGATCCACAGGGCGGGCACCGTGCCGTCGGTGAAGGCGGTCGGGGACTCGTACCCGCCCTGCGCCGCGAAGACCGCGCCGAGGACGGCGACGCCCAGCGCCCCGCCCACCTCGCGCAGCGCGTTGTTCGCGCCGGAGGCGATGCCCTGCTCCGCGGGACGGACGCTGGACATGACCACGCTGGCCGCGGGGGCGAAGTACAGCGCCATGCCCACGCCGCTGAGGATCAGGGCAGGAAGCTGGGCCGCGTACGACACTCCCGGCTCCAGGACCAGCGCGAAGAGCCCGAGCCCGACCGCCTGGAGCGCGAGGCCCGCCGCGACGACCGGACGGCCGCCGATCCTGTCGGAGAGGATTCCGGCGATCGGCGCGACGATCAGCGGCATGCCGGTCCAGGGCAGCATCCGCAGTCCCGCCTCGGTGGGCGAGTATCCGGCGACGCCCTGCAGGAACTGGCTGAGCAGGAAGATCGAGCCGAACATGCCCAGGAACATCAGCAGGCTCGCCACATTGATCCCGAAGAAGGCCCGGTCGCGGAAGAGCCGCATGGGCAGCATCGGGTTCTTGCCGACGATGCCATGGCGTACGAAGGCGAGGATGAGCGCGGCGCCCACGATCAGCCCGCCCAGGATCGGCGTGCTGGTCCAGCCGTCCGCCTGGCCGTTGACCAGGGCGTACACGATTCCGAAGAGGCCGGCGCTGACGAGCAGCGTGCCGCGCACGTCGAGCTTGGCGTCGGGGGCGTAGGACTCGTCGAGGCGGAGCCGGGCGAGCGGCAGCAGGGCCAGGCCGATCGGAACGTTGAGCCAGAAGATCCACTGCCAGGCGATGTGCTCGGTCAGGGTGCCTCCGATGAGGGGTCCGCTGGCGACCGCGAGACCGGTCACCGCGCCGAAGATCCCGAGCGCCGCACCGCGCCGAGCCGCCGGCACCGCCGCGGTGAGCAGGGTCAGCGTCAGCGGCATCATGATCGCCGCGCCGACGCCCTGGACCGCGCGGGCGGCGATCAGTCCGTCGATGCCGGGCGCGAGCGCCGCCGCGGCGGAGGCGCCGGTGAAGATCGTCAGACCGACTATGAAGAGCCTGCGCCGGCCGAACCGGTCGCCGAGCGCGGCGCCCAGCATCAGCAGCACGGCGAAGGTGAGGGTGTACGCGCTCACGGTCCATTCGAGGTCCTCCAGCGCTCCCCCGAGGTCCTCGCGGATGGAGGGGAGGGCGGTGGTGACGACGAGGTTGTCCAGGGCCGCCATGAATCCGGCGACGCTGGTGATGACGAGTGCCCAGACGGCGCTTCCGCGGCGGGCTGCTTGCTGGTTCATCGCTTCCCCAGATTGGTTAGTTATTAATGACTAACTTTGTTGGACAGACCTCGGCCCGAGAGAACGGGCAGGTCACTCCATCAGCGCGGAGGCCGGATGTCGGACATATCGAGCCCGGACCACACACGGTGGTCCTCCGGGAAGCCCAGCGCCACCAGAACGTTGATCAGCATGCCGCAGCCCAGGAAGTCGACCGTCTGCCGCGTCTCCCCTGCGAACGCGACGTTGGCCTGGTCCCAGATCTCGGCCCAGCCGGCCCTGATCCGCTCGCCGAACTCGTGGTCCCCCGCCGCCTCGGCCGAGGCCACCGCGACATAGGTCTGCATCTGCATCAGCAGCTTGTCGCGGTCGTCGATCAGTCCCATGTACGCCGCCGCCATGGCCTCGAGCGGCGAGCTGCCGGGCTTGCGCTCCAGGGCGTCGGCGAACGCCTGGGGCGTCTCCTCCAGACAGCGGAGCGCGGCGGCCAGGAACAGCTCCCTCTTGTTCTTGAAGAGGCGGAAGAGATACGGCTGCGATACGCCGACCCGCTTCGCGATCACCTCGGTGGAGGTGCCGTGGTAGCCACCGCGCCCGAACTCGGTGATCGCGGCGCGGATGACGCTCTCGCGTCGCTCCTCTGCGCTCATCCTGGTCATGAGAACTAAGTTAGTGACTAATCACTTACGAGTCAAGAGGGGATGGGCGCGGGCGGGCGCAGGACGGGCATGCGTAAGGGGCGCCCCTCAGGGAGGGGCGCCCCTTACCCAAGCTCTATGGCGCGAGGTCCATGCCGCGAGCTCAATGGCTCTGTGGCTCTATCGCGAGCTCTATGGCGCGCCAGGGACCCGAGCCCGACACCTCAGCCTCAGCCTCAGACCGGCCGGACCCGAGCCCGATGCCTCAGGCCAGCCGGACCACGGCCCGGGCCATGCCCAGCACCTTCTGGCCCGCGCTCATCGCCGTCAGGTCGACCCGCACGCGGTTGTCGTCCAGCTTGACCGCGACCTTGCCGCTGACCTCGACCAGCGCGCCCTTCTCGTCGTTCGGCACGACGACGGGCTTGGTGAAGCGGACGCCGTACTCGACCAGCGCACCCGGGTCGCCCACCCAGTCGGTGACCACACGGACCGCCTCGGCCATGGTGAACATGCCGTGGGCGATGACGTCGGGGAGCCCGACCTCGGTGGCGAACTTCTCGTTCCAGTGGATCGGGTTGAAGTCACCCGACGCGCCCGCGTACTGCACCAGTGTGGCGCGTGTCACGGGAAAGCTCTGCGCCGGCAGCTCGGCGCCGACCTCGACGTCGCTGTATGCGATCTTCGCGGTCATCCGTCACACCCCCTCGGCGGCGCGCGCCACCAGCTTCGTCCACGCGGTCACGACGTGCTCGCCGTTCTCGTCGTGCACCTCGCCCCGGATGTCCACGATGTCGTTGCCCGCAAGAGACTTGATGGCCTCGATGGTCGAGGTGACCGCCAGCCGGTCCCCCGCCCGCACCGGGCGCGTGTACGCGAACTTCTGGTCGCCGTGCACGACACGGTCGTAGTCCAGCCCCAGTTGCCGGTCCTGAATAACCTGCTCGGCCGCCTTGAAAGTGATCGCGAAAGCGAAAGTCGGCGGGGCGATCACATCGGCGTGGCCGAGCGCCTTGGCGGCTTCGGCGTCGGTGTACGCGGGATTGGCGTCGCCCACCGCCTCGGCGAACTCGCGGATCTTTTCCCGGCCCACCTCATAGGGCTCGGTGGGCGGATAGGAACGCCCCACGAAGGACTGGTCGAGCGCCATGGACTGGCTCCCTCCTGATGGATTGACCACATGGACCACATGGATCGGCGACAACACAAACGACACGAGGCCGCCCCCAGTGGGGACGGCCTCGTATACGAGCCTGTAACTAGCGCGTCTCGCGGTGCGCAGTGTGCGAGTTGCAGCGCGGGCAGTGCTTCTTCATCTCAAGACGGTCCGGGTTGTTACGCCGGTTCTTCTTGGTGATGTAGTTCCGCTCCTTGCACTCCACGCAGGCCAGCGTGATCTTCGGGCGGACGTCGGTGGCAGCCACGTGAGTGCTCCTTGGACGGACTATGGACGGATGAACGCATAAAAGAGTAGCCGATCGGAGGACCGACCCCACAATCGGCTACTGTGTGTAGCGGTGACCGGACTTGAACCGGTGACACAGCGATTATGAGCCGCTTGCTCTACCGACTGAGCTACACCGCTGAGATGTCTGGATCACCCCGCCCGAAGGCGAGGATCTCCGAACACCAGAGCCCCAATACGGAATCGAACCGTAGACCTTCTCCTTACCATGGAGACGCTCTGCCGACTGAGCTATTGGGGCGAGCGATGAAGACATTACACGGTCGGTCGCCGATCGCCCAAATCCGTTTCCCTGCCCCCCTGCCCGGCGTCCGAACCCCCTCGCCCCGGCCGGCTCGCTCCCGGTCCGCCGGCGTCTGACGCGGCCGCTCGCGGTCCGCCGCAGGCCGCCCCGGGTGCGGCGTGATCCATAGCCCTCCCGCAGGGGCGTGCGGGCCGGGCGGCGGCCTTGCGCCGTCATCGCCCCGCCCGTCTCGTACGCCACTGGTGGCCACACCGGTACGACTATTGCGCTCCTCCTCGAAGCGCGGTCTGACCGCCCCTAGGCTCGGTTCACGCTGTGTGATCTTGCCCCCTCGACCATGCCGGCTCCCCGCCCCCCGCCGGCCCGTCCGCCGCAATCCAGCCGGACCAGCCGCAGTCCCGCCGCACCACCGCACCACGCAGGAGCGCGATGCCCGACAGCCAGCCGCAGCCCCCCGACGGCGCCACCGCGGACACCACTGCGCTGCTGCTCTGCGGCGCCCGGCTCACGGACGGCCGCACCGTCGACGTGCGGCTCAGCGGCGGCCGGATCGAGGCGGTCGGCACAGCGGGCAGCCTGACCCCGTACTGCGCCCGTGTGGACCTGAGCGGCTATCTGCTGCTCCCCGCCCCGGCCGAGCCGCACGCCCACGGCGACACCGCGCTCACCGCGGACACCCCGGGCCCCGTCTCGTACGACTCCGAGGACGTCCAGCGGCGCGCCACCGAGGCCGCGCTGCTCCAGCTCGGCCATGGCGCGACGGCGATGCGCTCGCACGTGCGCATCGGGGACGTGCAGGGCCTCGGCCCGCTGGAGGCCGTGCTCCAGGCGCGCCGTTCGCTGCGCGGGCTGGCCGATCTGACCGCCGTCGCCGTGCCCCGGCTGCTCACGGGCGTCGCCGGGGCGGATGGGCTGGCGATGCTGCGGGACGCGGTGAAGATGGGCGCGGGCGTGGTGGGCGGCTGTCCGGACGCCGACCCCGATCCGGGCGGGTACGCGGAAGCGGTGCTGGAGGTCGCCTCCGAACACGGCTGCCCTGTCGATCTCCACACCCATGGCGACGATCCGGCCCGGCTCGCCCGGCTGGCCGCTATGGCGGGCGGGTTGCGGCCCGGGGTGACGATCGGGCCGTGCGCCGGGCTGACACGGCTGCCCCGGGAGACGGCCTCGCGCGCCGCCGACCAGCTCGCCGCGGCCGGGGTGACGGTGGTCTGCCTGCCGCAGGGCGGCTGCGAGGGCGTGGAGCAGCGCGGAAGCGCTCCGGTGCGGCTGCTGCGCTCGGCGGGGGTCCGCATCGCCGCAGGCAGCGGGGCGTTGCGGGACATGTCGAACCCCGTGGGCCGCGGGGACCCCCTGGAGGCGGCCTATCTGCTGGCCTCCCAGGGCGGGATGCGGGCCGAGGAGGCGTACGGCGCCGTGGCCGGGGCGGCCCGGGAGGCGATGGGGCTGCCCGAGGTGCGGGTGGAGGCGGGTTTTCCGGCGGAGCTGCTGGCCGTGCGGGGCGAGCGGGTCTCCCAGGTGCTCTCGCTCGCGTACAGCCGGATCGTCGTGCACCGGGGGCGGGTGGTGGCGCGGACCAGCGCGGTGCGCGAGTACTGCGACTCGGCGGCCGCCGTCGCGCTCGAACTGCCACGCCAGGGGCGGCCGGAGCGGCCCGAACGACCCGAGCGGCCGGACCACGGTCCGTGAGCGGGCGGGAGGGGCGCCGCGGGCGCTATGGAGGGCGCGGCCGGGGCCTGCGGAGTGCGGGTGTCGTCCATGGGCGGACCGGGGCCTTCGGACGTACCGTCGTAAGCATGCGCATTGTCATCGCTGGTGGACACGGTCAGATCGCGCTCCGTCTGGAACGGCTGCTCTCGGCGCACGGACACGAGGCCGTGGGCATCATCCGCAAGCCGGAGCAGGCCGACGACCTGCGTCAGGCGGGCGCCGAACCCGTCGTCCTGGATCTGGAGTCGGCCTCGGTGGAGGACGCCGCCGCGGTCCTGGGAGGCGCCGACGTCGCGGTCTTCGCGGCCGGCGCGGGCCCGGGCAGCGGGGTCGGCCGCAAGGACACCGTCGACCGGGGCGCCGCGGTCCTCTTCGCGGACGCCGCGGAACAGGCGGGCGTCCAGCGGTACATCGTCGTCTCGTCCATGGGCGCCGACCCGCAGCACGAGGGCGACGGAGTGTTCGACGCGTATCTGCGGGCGAAGGGCGCGGCCGACGCGTACGTGCGCTCCCTGTCGAGCCTCGACTGGACGATTCTGCGCCCCGGCGCGCTGACGGACGACCCGGGGACGGGTCTCGTGCACCTGAAGGCGTCCACCGGGCGCGGCTCGGTGACGCGCGACGACGTCGCGGCAGTGCTCGCGGACATCGTGGAGACGCCGGGGACGGCCGGTCTGACGCTGGAGCTCATCGGCGGGTCGGTGCCTGCGCCGGTCGCGGTGAAGGCTGTGGCGGGGAACTGACTGCGCCGGGGCGCCCGCTCCTGTGCGCCCCCCTCCGCGCCACGAGTCCCTCAGCGCGCGACCGATGAATTCGCTGCCCGTCCACGGTCCTTGAGGTCATGAGGAGACAGATGCCTGAGATCCAGCCCGCTGTGGTGAGGCGCGAGGAGCAGCTCTACGCCTTCATCCGGGGATCCGTACGGATGGACTCTTTCGAGGCCATCGCCGACCGGCTGCCGGAGCTGGTCGGCTGGCTGGCCGACCACGAGGTGGCGTTCGCCGACGCGCCGTTTTTCCGGTTCAACACCGTCGACATGCAGGGCGAGTCAG
Organism: Streptomyces sp. NPDC051907; assembly: GCF_040681075.1. Lineage (NCBI taxonomy): Bacteria > Bacillati > Actinomycetota > Actinomycetes > Kitasatosporales > Streptomycetaceae > Streptomyces > Streptomyces sp. NPDC051907. Next base: position 153,428 of record NZ_JBFAYB010000005.1, read on the forward strand.
TGGTGGAGGCGGGCGTGCCGGTTGTCTCGGCGCCGGAGCCCGAGGGCGACATCGGCATCGCGATGCTGCCGGCGGGGCGGTACGCGACGCATACCCATGTCGGCCATCCCGACCAGCTGTTCGGAGTCATCACGGAGCTGCGGGCTTGGGCGGAGCGGGAGGGGCTGGAGTGGGACATGACCTACGTGGACGGGGTCGAGCACTGGGCCTGCCGCCTGGAGTCGTACAAGACCGACCCACGGCAGGAGCCTGACATGTCCAAGTGGGAGATCGAGCTGGCCTTCCGCCTGGCCGACTGAGGCCGCCGCCTCCCTGAACCGTCGTACGCAGGACCCGCCTGGCTGGAACAGCACGAGGGCTCGGTACCGGGACTCAGCACGACGGCTCGGTACCCGGACTGCGTACGACTCACGGTTCGCGGTACGAGGGCCCTGTCGCGCGCAGCGGCCTTCCGTCGGCTGCCCGCGCTCAGGCGGTCTGGACGACCTATGCCCAGACCGCCTGCTGGCCTCTCCGCTGATGCTTGCGGCGCCTATGGCGCGCGGACGGCTGACGGCTGACGGCGCTGTCGTCGAACACTCGCCACGATCGACCGAACGCGGGACCTCCCCGCCCCCGCCCGGTCCTGAGCCCGTCGCTCCCGCCACGCCGGCCACACCGGATACGCCAGATGCGCCGACGTCGTACGTCAGCTCCCAGGCCGTACGCCAGGCGCCACACGCAGCCCGGCCAGGAGATTCAGCCGCCGTCGACGTACGCGCGCGCCGCGACCATGACATCGCGGAAGCGGCCCTCGGCGATCACGGTGAGCGGGGCTTCGTCCTCGAGTTGAGGGTTCATGCCGATCAGCCATGCCCGCGCGGTGTAGAGACTCTCGGCGTCCTGAATGAGCTGGAAGACCTGCAGGGCAGCACGCAGCCGGTCCTCGGCGTCCTGACGCGGCGCCGAGTCGCCACACGCCCACTTGCCGACCTGCCGGGGATCGCTGATGTTCGTGATCCGCGCGGTCAGGCGTTGGCCGAGGTTGTCCTGCAGGAAGCGGGCGATGTCCGCGGTGGACATGCGCACGGTGGCGAGGTGAGCTCGCTCGGCGCTGGCCGCGCTCCTGGCGATCGCAGGGGTGTTGGCTGTGTTGGGCATGGCTTCGTCTCCCTCGTGTTCTGACTGCGCGCCAAAGGCACCGAAGCGGCGGTCGCGTGTCAGGCAACGGGTGCAGGCATGTGGGCCGCAGCCGATCGGCCCTGGCACGTGACTGACGCAGGCAGCGTGCGGGCTCGGTCGCCGCGAGTGGAAAGACGCTTCTGAGTGGGGTGATGGATCCGGGGGAAGCGCGACCTCTACGGACCCTGCAGGCGCTGAATGCAGCCTGTCGTCAGCACCGTTGCATGCCGGTCGAAGACGCGGATCCGGTGCAGGGCTGACTGAGAGGGTGCAGGCGGTGCAGAAGCTTGCCGGGACGCCGGCTGCGGGGCGGACTCGCCTGCGAGGCTGCTCCAGGCGGTGTGAGTATGACCACTGGCCTGGGGATGCGTTGTAAGTGGCAGCTGATTGCTTCCATCATTCCTCCTCAGTAGTTCGGTGAGTTAAGGCTACCCACAATCCACCTCTAACTCCACCGTCTTTGCGCAATTTGTTGGCGCTTGAGTGAGTGTCAAGATGCCTGTTACATACCGCTGTTGGGGCTCTGACGTGCACTTTCCATGACGCCTGGGGGTCCTGGTCGTCATGTGGCCGATGCGTAATTCCTTCGTTCGGGCTACCGCGATTACGGTGGTTTCCAGATGGGCAGAAGGAGGCATAGCCGTGCTGTTCGCCGAGCCCCGGTCTCAGCGGATCGTGAGTCCGTACCCAGAGGCGACGGTGCGCAGGCCCTCCGTCTCGGGCCAGATGGGCTGGCGCTCGACCTCCTCAAGGTCGACGTCGCTGAAGACGGCCCAGCACTGCCGCATCGCGAAGCGGGAGCGGTAGGCGATCCCATGGATCAGACGGTCCTGCTCCGCCGTCCGCTGGGCTATTGCCCAGGCGGAGATCTGCCGGGTCACCCGGCGGTCGGGACCCCGGACGTGCTCCGGGGCCAGCGCGTCGACGTCCAGGCACTCGAGCTCCGCCTTGAGCTCCTGGGTCAGCGTGCGCAGCGTGTGGTCGTCGTCGACGTCGAGGAACCGCGCTTCCTTGGCGGGCTGGAGCCGCACCAGCGCGTGCCGGGTGCGCCAGTCCTGGGGGAGGTCGCCCGGCGGCATGTAGTAGGGCTCATGCCAGTCGTCGCCGATGATGGCCCGCAGCGCCGGATCCACCCGGAAGGGCGCCAGCGCCTCCGCGAAGCAGCCGTCCAACTCGGAGGCGCAGTACAGCGTTCCGTAGCTGACGAGGCTCCACCGGTTGCCTCCCGAGCGACTGTCGTCCTCCGGGCTGATCTGGTTGTACTTGAGCGGATCCTTCGCCTTGCCCAGACGCCACAGCCCTCGTTCGGGCGCCGGGATGAGGCGTACGTCTAACGGGGTGCCCTCGCTCATGCGCCACTCCTTACTCCGGCGGTCACAGGCAGGTGCGCCCGCCGGTCTCGCGTGTCGCCCGCCTCGCGTGCCACAGAGCCGGGCAGGCGCGACAGGCGGTGTCCTCCGTTGTGTGCAGCTCTCCTGTCCCGGATCAGCGGCAGGCGCTGGGCGCACGTCGGCGCGTCCGGCTCACAGAGCTGAACGATCATTCTCTGACGCCTGGCGTATGAAAAAGGCTTTCTTGCGGATTCCATCAGGGGCGCACGAAGGATTTGAGGGGGCGCACACGCGCTCCTGGCCGGCTACAGGTCCTCCAGGCCCAGTTCGAGGACGGCGACGCCGGCTTCTCCGGCCAGAGCGAGGACGACGCGGCCCGGGCGCTGGTCGCTCAGCCGGGCCGACAGCGCGCGGACGCGGCTGCCGGTCGCCAGCTGCAGGACGCACGTCGACGACGCGGCGTCCCAGAACCGGATGGTGCCGTCCCGGGCCGCGCTGGCGACGTACGAGCGAGGGTCGTCGTCGTCCGTCGACCACGTCGCGACGGCTTCGACGGGCGCGGTGTGCCCCAGCAGCGGCTCGCCCATCGGCACGGCCTCGGACAGGTTCCACAGGCGCAGCGCTCCCGTGTCTCCGCCGCTGGCGAGGAACGGGGGCAGCGAGGGCGGCAGCGCGTTGATCGCGATGGCGTTGACGCATCCCTGGAGGCAGGGGAACTCCGCGGCCGGGGCGCCGTCGTCGGGACTCCACAGGCGTACGGTCCCGTCGGCGCTGCCGGAGGCGAGCCAGTTTCCGCCGCGGCCGTCGGGAGCCGCGGCCACGGTCCGTACGCCGAAGGAGTGCCGCCACTGCCGCAGCGCCAGACCGCGGTCCAGGTCCCACAGCCGGACGGTGTGGTCGTCGCCGCCGCTGACGGCGAGGCGCCGCCCGTCGGCGTCCGTGGTCGAGGCGATGGCGCGCACCGGCAGACAGTGGCCGACGAGGGCCGTGTCGGCCGCCGCGCCGTGCTCGGGGTCCCAGCCGCGGATGCTGTGGTCGGCGGCGGCCCACAGCAGCAGCCGCCGGCTCCCGGGCGCGGACGGCGCCCAGGCGAGGGCGGAGGCGGGGTGCTGGGGAGCGGTGCTGAAGGCCGCGGCGGGCGTACGCGCGCCGGGGGCGCACGCCTGGGGCGTACGGCCGCTGGCGTCCCACGCCTGGACCTGCCCGGTGGTGTAGCCGACGGCCAGGCAGGGCGCGGCGGCCGGGACGTCGGCGAGTACCGCCGCGAGTGCGGCCGGAGCGCTGTCGGCACCCTGCAACGCCCGACGGACGGCCTGGGCGTCCCATAGCCGCACGGTGTTGTCGCGGGCGGTGGAGACGAGGCGTACGGGGGGCGGGGAGGGTGTCGGGGGCGGGGAGGGTGTCGGGGACGCGGAGGGTGTCGGGGGCCCGGAGGGCGGGGAGGGGCTCGGGGGCCCGGAGGGGGTGCCGGGATCTGTGGGGCCGGCGGAGCCTGCGGGACTTGCAGGATCGGCGGAACCTGCGGGACCAGCAGGACCGGCGGGACCTGCCGAACCGGTGGGGCTTGCCGAACCGGCGGGGCTTGCCGAACCGGCGGGACCGGTGGGACCTACGGGACCTTCGAGACCGCCGGAGCCTGTCGAACCTGCCGACAAGGCGTGCAGCGCAGTGACGCTGTCCGTGTGGCCGGTGAGCCGGCCCGACCACTGCCCTGAGCCGATGTCCCATAGCTCGATCGTCGCCCCCGGCCCCGCCGCGGCCAGCAGGTCCATGCCGTCGACGCGCAGGGCGGCCAGGGCGGTGACGGGCTCTCCGTCGCCGCGGAAGGCGGCTCGTACTCCCGTCGCCGTGTCCCACACCGTGATGGAGCCGTCGGCGTGGCCTGAGGCGACGCAGCCGGGGACCGTCGTGGCGATCAGGACCCGGACCGCGTGCTCGACGGGGTACGCGTTCAGCAACTCATGGTCCGCGGCGCTCCACACGTTCACCGTGGCGCCGGCGCCGACGAGGAGGCGCCGGCCGTCGGAGTCGACGGTGAGGGCGAGGGCGAACGCGGCCGGGTCGCGCGGGTGCACGGGCAGGGCGGCCAGGGCGCGCTCCCCCGCCTGCTCCCGCCATAGCGTCATCGCGCCTTCTCCGTTGACCGCCACCACGGCCAGGCGCCCCTCGTCGGTGCGGTAGCCCACGATGTCGGAGGTCCAGGTGTTGCCCCTGGGCCTCATGTGGTCGACCAGGGTGCCCTGGCCGGTGTCCCAGATCCGTACGGCGCCGTCGGTGCTGCCCGAGACGAGGTCACCGCCGCCGTCCGGGCGGGGGACGAAGGCCAGGCAGCGAACGGCACCCTCGTGGGCGGGAATCCGGTCTCCGACGGCGGCGCCCGTCGTGGCGTCGAGAAGTTCGATGCTCCCCGCCTCGTTGCCCACCGCCAGCAGCGGGGAGCCGTCCGGCTTCGACGCCTTGGCGAGGGACAGGCTGGGGCGCAGCAGCGTGGCCAGGACGTTGTACGGGGGCGCCCACTGGGACCAGAGCACCCGCAGCCGGGAGCCCGCGAACGTCGCCGCTTGCCGCGGCAGTTCCGCGTACGGCGCGCCCGGATAGTGCAGGGCGGTGTAGGCCAGATGCAGGCTGGAGCACCGGGAGGGGAGATCGGCCTGCTGCACATAGGGCTCGACGGCCGCCCACGCCGTCAGCCACTCCGTACGCCCTCGCTGGTCGTGCGGCTGGCCGAGCAGTCCCCGCACGCCGTCGCCCGTCGCCCACGGCAGGAGGCCGGGGGGCACATGGTCGTCGTCCAGGACGCCGCCGAGCGCGGCGTGCCGGGCCAGATGCCGGCCCAGGTACGGGTGCGGGGCCGTCAGACCGTCCGTTCCGGCCAGTCGGGCCAGGGCGGCGGCGATGCGGGCGTGGTCGTCCTGGTGGGTCAGTCTCTCGCCGGTGTCCTGGTCTCTATGGTTCGCCGGTTCCCCCCGGTCGTCCTGGTCCCTATGGTTCGCCGGTTCCCCCCGGTCGTCCTGGTCCCTATGGTTCGCCGGTTCCCCCCGGTCGTCCTGGTCTCTATGGTTCGCCGGTTCCCCGCGGGCGCCCTGGTGGGGCTGTTCCCCCCGGGCGTCCCGGCCCCTCTGCTCCCCTTGACTCCCCTGTTCCCCTTGGCCCCTCTGTTCCCCCTGGTCCCCGTGCCCGTGGCCCTCGGGTGCGTGCGCGTCTTCCGCGTTCGCCGCGGCCGCCGATTCCGGATCATCCGGATTCATCCGTCGGTTCCCCCACCTCGTACGGCCGTTGCGGCCACCGGCGCAGCATGGCTGCGAGCTGCTCATGAGCCGGCCGGTACACCACGCGGTCATCTTCGCTGTCATGGGTGAGATACCCAGCCAGCCTGCTCCCCAGAAGCCGCCGGATCTTCTCGTCCGCGTGATCGATGGGCGCCTCCAGGAGCCCCTCGGCCACGGCCGGCCAGATCTGCGCCCAGGGAATCCCCCGGCCCAGCCCGAACGCGGTGGCGCGCAGCAGGGCCACCGCCTCGTCCCTGTTCAGCCCCTCGTCCGTGACGTGGTCGAGGTCCTGTTCGAAGAGGCCCACCGTGCCCCGGTCGAGCTGCGCCAGCCAGCTCGGGTCGTCCAGCAGGGCCGATCCGCCGCTGCGGCGCAGCTGTTCGGCGGCCAGGCGTGCGTCGAGGAACGACCGGCCCACCCGCGGCGCCACGCGCTGCGCCGCCAGCTCGGCCGTGGCCGGGTCGGCGCCCCAGGGCGCGCCGGCCAGCAGGGCGGTCACATAGGCGGCGATGTCCGCCTGCACCCCGTCGCCGTCGGTGCGCACCACCCGCGCCCTGGGGAAGGCGAGCTGCAACTCCGCCAGCAGCTCTCCCGGTCGGGCGGCGACGGTGGACTCCGGGTCGCCCGGGCTGCTGCTGCGTACGCCCAGGAGCAGCCGGAGCCCTCGTCGGGCGGTCTGCTCGGCGGGAGCGGCCGGGGCGGGGCCGGCGCCCTGGGCGGGGATGGCGCCGGGGCCCGCGCCGGCTGGCTCGCCCGCATAGGCGGCGAGAGGCGCGAGAACGTCGCGGATGCAGGCAGCGGGGTCGGTCGACTCGTCGAGGCTGTCGACGACGACGGTGACGGTCACGGTGTCCGCGTCCCCGGCACCGTCCTCGCCCGGGTGTGGGCGTGGGTATGGGCCCGCGTAGGTGTCCGGGTAGGGGCCCGGGTACGTAGTCGGGTCGCCGTCCCTGTCCGTCTCGGAGTCCACATCCGTGCACGAGTCCGCGTACGCCTCGGTGCACGAGTCCGCGTACGCGTCGGTGCACGAGTCGGTGTAAGCGTCTGCCTGACGGGGCGTCGTCGTGAAGAACCTCCGCAGCCCCTCCTGCCACTGCCGCAGCGCGTCCGCCGCCGGCCGGGAGCGGTCCTGTTCGCAGCCCAGTCGGCTGCCGATGGCCTCGATCAGGCTCAACGGCCCCCGGTTGCGGGCCGATACCGCGACCTGGACGGCCCCCTCGTCCGGAACGCTCTCCGCCGGCGACCGGCGCACCGCCTCCGCGTACCGGGGGGACGCCCTGAAGACCGGGTCGCTGAGGGTCACGACCCGCCCCAGCACGGCGGACTTCCCGCTGGCGGCCGTCCCCGTCACGATCTGGACCCCGGCCGGGCCCTCGACGAAACGGGCCAGCTGCCGGTTGAGCTCCTGGCGGCCGGAGAAGTACCAGCCGGGATCGTCGTCGCTGGCGCGGCCGCTCGCGCGGTCCAGCCAGTACTCCAGCTCCTCGTGCGTTGCGGCGACCTCTTCCCGGGCCTCGGTGACGACCTGCGGCTGCGGCCGGTAGCCGGGGTTGGGGAGCGTGGGCGCCGGCGCGCTCAGCCTGGCCTGGAGCACCGGCCGGGGACCGGGCAGCGACATGCCGCGGTCCGCGTTGAGGCGTTCGGTGGCCTGCTCCAGGGCCTGGACGAACTCGGAGATCGACAGATGGGGGCGGGTGATGCCCGCCGCCTCCTGCAGCCACTCGAACGCTCCGCGCAGGACGAGGGCGAACTCGCGGCCCAGCACCGGGGAGCGGTTCGCCGTGGTCGCCACGACGTTCAAGGTGCCGTCCGCGGTGCGCCCCCGTGCGAGGTCGCGGGCGAGCGCCCGCAGCTCCACGTCGACGCCTTCCGCCTCACAGGTGTTGACGATCACCAGAACGTGGCGGGCCCGTGAGTCGAGTGCGGCGACGACGACGTCGTTGGTCGGCATGCCCGTGGCGAGCAGCCGGTCGCGGTCGGTCTCCGGGAGGAGGAGGAAGTGCCTGCCCGACGTGCCGACGGCGCCGTGGGAGGTGATGTACACGACCAGCGGCTCGTCCTCGCCCGCCTCCCGGATGCCGGAGGTGTGCAGGAACCGCTCCACGTCGTGGCGCTCCTCCGGCGCCCGCAGAACGGTCTGGACGAACCCCTGCCCGGGCGCGGGCCCGCCGTGCCACCACGAGGTCACGACCGAGAGCTGCTCCTCGATGGCTTTGGCGAACTCCGGGTCGCCGTCCTCCACCGTCACGATGACCAGCGAACCGGGGCCGTCGGCGCCCTCGCTCTCGCCGCGCGCCGCCGACCGCGCCCGCCCGGCTAAGCCAATCTCCCCGTAGTCCCGGTACTCCCCGTGCATGTTCTCTATTGTTCACAGCCATGAATCTCCGCAGGACAGATCGTACGAAGTCCGCTTCCGCCGTGGCGGAGACGACCGCCGACGTGACCCAGGACGCGGTCGTCATCGTCCCCGGCATCATGGGCAGCGAGCTCTACGACACCGTGGCCGAGAAGACGGTCTGGGGCTTATCCGGTGTGGCATGGCTGCTCAAGGCGTGGACCCGCCCCCACGGGCTGGAGCCGCTGCGTCTGACGCCCCGCGAACTGGAGGGCGAGACGGGCCGCATCAAGCCCACCCAGCTGATGCGGCACTCCTCCTGGACCCCCTACCTTCAGGGCTTCGAGCCCTACACCGATCTGATCGCCACCGCCCGCGGCTGCGTCGCCGACCCGGCAGCCGTCCTGGAGTTCCCGTACGACTGGCGTCTGCCCGTCTCCGTCAACGGCCGCCTGCTGGCCGAGGCGGCCCGCCGCCACCTGTCCGCCTGGCGAGCGCACCCCGCCCACGACGAAGCGCGCCGCAGCCGCGTCGACGAACGCCCCGCGCGCCTCGTCTTCGTCGCCCACTCCATGGGAGGCCTCGTCGCCCAGGCCGCCCTCGACGGCACGCACGACAGCGACCTGGCCGAGGACACCCGTGCGGTCCTCACGCTGGGCACGCCCTTCTACGGGGCGGTGAAGGCGGCCGCGATCCTCAACTCCGGGCGCGGCGCCCCCGTTCCCCTCCCCCACCGGCAGCTGCGGTCGATCTCCGCCACCATGCCGGGGCTGCACGACCTCCTGCCGCGGTACACCTGCGTGCTCGACGGCGACGACATGCGCCACCTCGCTCCCGGCGATGTGAGCGGCATCGGCGGCAACGCCGAACTGGCCCAGGCGGCGGCCGACTTCCACCGCAAGCAGGCCCATGTCACGCTGCCCGGCCACCGGGCCGTGGCGGGCGCCAACCAGGCGACCCTGCAGAGCCTGACCATCCGCGACGGCGTCGTGGCGCCGCACCACCACGGCGCCCGCCAGCACAGCGACGGCGCGTTCATCCGCGACCCGCGCGGCCGCCTGAAGCTGTACGACGTGAAGGGCGACGGCACTGTCTACAAGGAGTCGGCGGCGGTCGGCCCCGCCGTCACACCGCTCCCGCTCCAGCACGGAGCCCTCGCCTCCGACCCCGTGGCGCTGAAGGCGGTCGCGGAGATGCTGCGCGACGACGAACACCTCGGCCCGCCCCAGGGCGCACCCGGCTGCGGCCTGAACGTCCCCGACCTCGTCGAGGCGGGCGCCCCGTGGACCATCACGCTCGGCGGCGTGGACTCCCTGGCGGGCGTCCAGTGCGAGGTCGCGGACGTGGCGGGCTCGGACGTCCAGTCGCCGAAGCTGGGCTGGGGCGACGGCGAGATCATGGCCAGGGCAACCGTGAACGCCCCCGGCCTGTACCGAGTCACCGTGCGCACCATCGACGCCCACACGATCACCCAGCTGGTGTTGGCGAGCGACCCGAGAGAGAGCGGGGGCGACACGGACTGACGGCGGACGCGGGGTGGTCGGTTGCAGGCGATCAGCGGTCAGACTGGGCGGTCGGCCGTGCGATCAAACGTGGGCGATCAAACGTGGGCGATCAGACGTGGGCGATCAGCGCGTACCTCTCGTCGGCGACGGGGCCGCCCCACAGCTCGGGGTCGCCGCTGAGCGGCTCGATGCGGAGGCCGGCGACAAGGGGACGGACGGATTCGGCCAGGTCAGCGGCCGATATACCGCCGTGCCAGGGCAGCGATTCGGCTCCGGCGACGTACGGCACGCCCTTCTGCCCGGACTCCCGCCACCGGCCCTCGACCAGTACCAGCCTGCCTCCGGGGCGCAGCCGGGCGACCCACTCGCCGAGCGCGGCCTGGGGGTGGGGCAGCGTCCAGAGCAGGTGCCGGGAGAGGAGGACGTCGAATCGCTCCTCGCCGGTCGGCGGGACGGCGGCGTCGCCGACGAGGAACCGGCCGGGGAGGCCCGCGGCCGTGTGCCTGGCCCTGGCCTGCTCGACCATCTGCGGCGCCAGGTCCACACCGGTGACCCGGTGCCCGGCCTCGGCCAGCAGCAGCGACAGCGATCCGGTGCCGCACCCGACGTCGAGGACATCGGCCGGCCCGACGGGCGCCCAGCCCGTCAGGCGCCGGGCCCACGCGGCGCGGGTGGGCTCCTGACGCAGCCCGTGGTCAGGCTCGCGGTCGAACGCCGGCGCGGCGGCGTCCCAGTACTCGGTGATGGCCTGAGTGGGATCGGACATGGGATCGATCCTGCCAGCCGCCACTGACAACGCCCCCGACCAGGGAGAACGGCGGACTGCTCGCGTACCTCCCCCCTGCGCCTGCCAGGCTCGCGACCGAGTCCGCCTGGGAGTTATGCGCGTGAACCGGCTGCCCGGACCTGGCAACCGTGACGGCTGGAGCCGCGAACCATTCGCGTGATGGCGTTATGTGACGGTGAGTCCGATCGCATTCCGCTCCGGTCCCTGCGCAGTCACGGGCTCGGGAGGGGGATGGCTGTCACTGGATCGTCCGACGGGCCCTCTATGGCTGGGCGTTCAACGTCAAGCGGCGGGACGAGGCACTCTCCTCCGACGTGATAGCCATCCTCACGTGGATCAAGCGTAAGTCGGTTCCGATGGGAGGCTCCTGAGCGGGTGGAAGAGGAGCTGGACCCAGCATGCGTTCCGAACCCAACTCCCGCCGCCGCCCTCTTGGCCGACGTCCGGGGGCAAGGAACCCGAGGACGTCACCTGAGGCGTTCTTCGGCTGCCTCTGCTACGCCGCGTCTAGCCTGCTGAGACGGTTTGGGCTCAAGCTGAGGGACTGCGAACTGCCCCAGCGAGGATGGGGCATGCTGCGACTGCACGAGAGCCGAGCACGCTCGGGAACGGCATGGACGGACAGTGGCGAAGCTCACGACCAACGAGGGCTCAAGCACGGCTCGCGCAAAGCCGTGCGGTACGTACCAGTGCCGCCGGAGCTGGTTGCTTGCTGCGCCGGCAGCTCATCCGGTTCGGCACGGCGCCCGACGGTCGTCTCTTCCGTACGGCACGCGGAGGATGGTGCGGGAAGGCGGCTACGGCGAGGCCTGGGCCCGCGCCCGAGCGGACGTGCTCACCCTTGGTGCGCCGGCGTCGCTTTTCATGGCGCTCTATCCATGACTCGCCTACGCGCTCCGAACACACTCATAGCGACTCTTTCACCACACCGGAGTCGGAGCCACTATGAGGCAACGAGAGTTCTACGTCAGCTCTCCATCTACGCGCGGCTGACGAACAAGGATCGCCGGTCTCTGGTTTGGAAGTACGACTGGGTCAGATTCACCGTCGAGATGAATGATTAGCGCATCCATGACCTCTGCCAGAGTGTGAGGCTCATACTTCATGGCCGTTCTGACATCAATCAGAAGCGCACGGAGCTCCGAGTCCCCCACATCCCCCGCGAGACGAATAAGATCGTCCAAATCGACGAGATCTGGTTCGTCTGCTTGGAATGCTCCAATGACAGCATCGCCATGCGTCAGGCTCCCTAGAATTCCATGCAGCGGAGACGAGGACGCCATCACTGCTTCGGCCCTTGAGATATCTGACCACTCGATGCGCCTAGACAGTCGCCCTGGTAACCGTCTAAGCCATGCCATGACTTGCCGCCGAGCGGCCAACATGTCCGGGCCGAGCACTAATCGCCCGGCCACGATTTCTCGTGCCACGCCACCTGTAGCAACCGCCGCGCCGACCCCCAGGGAGTCCAGCCAGTTGTCCGTGAAGAGGAGATCCGAGGTGAGGCCTGCTACGGTGCCGGCTACCAGCGCCTGAAGCCATGCTCGCCAGTGCGCATGCCTCTCGCGAACCTCGCGATCGGGAATCTCGCCGAGTACAACACCCGCCATACGGTAGCGGGCGTTGTTCTGGCCTTCCGGGCGACGAGACTCCCTGAGCAGCCCCCGAACCTCGTTCGCCACGGCGACGGCGAAGATCTCCGCTCGTTGCACAGGGTCAGGGTAGCCAACCCTGTCCAATGCAGCCTGAGCCTCGTTGGTGTGCATCGCATGTGCGACCCACTCGTACAGACGCTCCATGAATGTTGAATGGGATGGACCGTCATGCCGGGGAAACCGAATCCCGCGGCTAACCTTTTCACGCGTCCACCTACCGACACGCTTCGTGAACCCAGAAGCAGACTCAGTCGGCAGATCCGTCCGTTCAAGAATTTCACAGATCTCGTCTGCAGCTTCGCCGATCTTCTCGGAAACGAGCTGGTTTTCTCTATTGAGCACACGCACTACGGATTCCCGCCGCAGATACTTCAGCCACTCACGCTCGTCGTGAATTATCTTAGCCGCGTGCATTACGCGATACATGCGACTTACATCACCAGGTCCGGCGCCCATTTGCCCCCCAAGACAGAACAGGCCAGCAATGTAGCGGCCTGCAAGATACCCGCACAACGCGACAAATGTTCGCCAGACAACTCTTCGCCCGGGGAACCCGGCGAAAAGCGCGAGACGCGATCTTGAACTGCCACAACGTGCGTGCAGTCGTCCTGCGGGAAGGTCGAACGATCAAGACGTAGGCGAGTGCAGCGTCCGGGGCGGGGCGACACTCGAGCCTGGGCCGCCTGGGGGCGGTAGCGGCCGCCCACGTCTCGTCCACAACACCTGGCAGAAGGTGCGGGAGAACGAGACGGCGACCACTGCCGGCGAGAACAACGACGATGGCCCCTGATCTGCGTTTCCGCAGATCAGGGGCCATCGTTTTCGCGTGGCGGCGCCAGGATTCGAACCTGGGTAGGCTAAGCCGACGGATTTACAGTCCGTTCCCATTGGCCACTCGGGCACACCGCCATGGGATGTCGCCTCGAAGTCGACCGCTGTGGGGCGGTGCTCCGTGGCAACGACGTAAACGATACCTGATGCCCAGGGGTGCTCCGCCACCGGATTGATCAGCCCTCCGGGCGGGTGCGGGTGGCTAGGCTTGCCCGTGCGGTCCGGGGACCCCGGCCGCGCCTCCACGCACCCGATACAAGGAGCCACAGGACATGGCCGACTCCAGTTTCGACATCGTCTCGAAGGTAGAGCGGCAGGAGGTCGACAACGCCCTCAACCAGGCCGCGAAGGAGATCTCCCAGCGCTACGACTTCAAGAACGTCGGGGCTTCGATCGCCTGGTCCGGCGAGAAGATCCTTATGCAGGCGAACTCCGAGGACCGCGTCAACGCGATCCTCGACGTCTTCCAGACCAAGCTGGTCAAGCGCGGGATCTCGCTGAAGGCGCTGGACGCGGGCGAGCCGCAGCTGTCCGGCAAGGAGTACAAGATCTTCGCCTCGATCGAGGAGGGCATCTCCCAGGAGAACGCCAAGAAGGTCGCGAAGGTCATCCGCGACGAGGGCCCCAAGGGCGTCAAGGCCCAGGTCCAGGGCGACGAGCTGCGCGTCACCTCGAAGAGCCGGGACGACCTGCAGGCCGTGCAGGCGCTGCTCAAGGGGCAGGACTTCGAATTCGCGCTGCAGTTCGTGAACTACCGCTGAGCGCGGCGGGGCGCGGAGCGAGCGACGGCTCGACCGGGGGCGGAGCAGCCTTGCCGCTCCGCCCCCGGCCCGTGCCAGGGCCGGCGGGCCCCGGGCATGACGTCCGAATTCCGCCAGCCTCGCAGCGGCACGGGTCGCAGACTCGTAGGTGCACGCACCGCGAGGAAAGGAACAGGCCATGAGCGCCACGACGGTCTACGCGACCATCGACAGCCCGCTGGGCGACTTGCTGCTGGTGGGTCAGGAGTCCGCCACGGCGAACGGCGGCACCGCGCTCGCCTCCCTCTCGCTTCCCGGCCAGAAGGGCGCCGCTGCCGTCCAGGACGAGTGGCGGCACGAGCCGGCGGCCTTCGAGGAGATCGGGCGGCAGCTCGCCGCGTACTTCGCGGGCCGTCTGACGCGCTTCGAGATCGAGTACGCCGACGGCGGCACCGCCTTCCAGCGGCGGGTCTGGCAGGCGCTGGAGGAGATCCCCTACGGGGAGACGGCGACGTACGGCGAGATCGCCGAGCGGGTCGGCACGTCGGCCGTGGGCGTGCGCGCCGTGGGAACCGCGATCGGGCGCAATCCGCTGCTCGTGGTCCGGCCGTGCCATCGGGTGATCGGGGCTGACGGGGCTCTTCGGGGATACGCGGGCGGGCTGGAGCGCAAGGAGCGGCTCCTCGGGCTCGAGGGCGCGCTGGCGTCGTGAGCGGCGACGCCCTGTTTCCGAGGGAGCGAACGGTCGTCGCTCCCGGCGCGGTGCACGTGCCGGGCTGGCTGCCCGTTGAGCGGCAGCGGGAACTGGTCGAGGCCTGCCGCTCCTGGGCGCGTGGTCCCGTCCCGATCCGGCACACCATGCTGCCGGGCGGCGGGGTGATGTCCGTGCAGACCGTGTGCGTGGGCTGGCACTGGCAGCCGTACCGGTACACCCGCACCGCGGACGATGTGAACGGCGAGCGGGTCGCCGAGTTCCCTCAGTGGCTGGTGGAGTTGGGGCGCTCGGCGCTGGCCGAGGCCTACGGAGAGCGTCCGGACCTCTCCGGCGAGCACGCCCAGGAGCACTCCCCGTACTCCCCCGGCACCGTGCCGTACTCCCCCGACACCGCACTGATCAACTTCTATGACAGCGCGGCGAGGATGGGGATGCACCAGGACAAGGAGGAGCGGTCAGGCGCTCCGGTGGTGTCGCTGAGCATCGGCGACACCTGTGTCTTCCGGTTCGGGAACACCGAGACACGGGGCCGGCCGTACACGGACGTGGAGCTGGTCTCCGGTGACCTGTTCGTCTTCGGAGGGCCCTCGCGCTTCGCCTTCCACGGAGTGCCGAAGGTGTGTCCGGGCACGGCGGACCCGGCGACGGGGATGAGCGGCGGTCGGCTGAACATCACGCTGCGGGAGACGGGGCTCCCGGGCTGAAGCCCTGACACCCCGAGACCGCCTGGGGCCTCGCGCCGGACTCGCCCGCTGCCCGGCTCGGTCCGGGCCGGTTCGGGCCGACCCGGTCCCGGGCCTAGCGCGAGCGCGAGTTGCCGAACAGGATGCGGTAGGCGATCAGCAGGACGAGCGAGCCGCCGATCGCCGCAGCCCACGTGGCCCCGTCGTAGAAATCGTTGGATATCGGCCGGTCCAGATAGCGGGCCGAGATCCATCCGCCGGTGAACGCGCCGGCGATGCCGATGACGGTCGTTCCGATCAGCCCGCCCGGGTCGCGGCCCGGGAGCAGGATCTTGGCGATGACCCCGGCCAGGAGCCCGAGGACGATCCAGCTGATGATGCCCATGCCGTGAACCTGCCTTTCGTGCTGTGGTGTCCGGTAGGACGCGGGTGGATGGGGGCGCGGTTGCGGTGATCGTTAGCGTGCGGCGCAGGACACAGCGGCGGCTGCGGACGTGCGCGGGACGATCGGCTTCTCGTCGTTCGAAGTGCTGGTGTCGTGCTGGTGTCCTACACAATCGCCAACGCCTCGGCGTGGAGCTCGAGTTCCAGACCGGCTGGCTGCCACCCGTTCGAGCGATCGCCGCCTGCGGGCTGACGGGCTGCCTCGCCCCGGCCTTCGGGGGCTAGGAGAGCCCTGGCGTCACCGGGTGGCGAACGGCTGGTCGGTCGGCACGATCTCCCTGCCCAGCGGCAGCAGAGCGATGGGGATCATCTTGAAGTTGGCGATGCCGAAGGGGATGCCGATGATCGTGATGCAGAGCGCGACGCCCGTCACGATGTGGGCCAGGGCGAGCCACCAGCCCGCGAGGATCAGCCAGATGACGTTGCCCACGCAGGACGGCGCCCCCGCGTCATGGCGTTCGACCGTCGTATAGCCGAAGGGCCACAGGGCGTAGACGCCGATGCGGAACGCCGCGATGCCGAACGGGATGCCGATGATCGTGATGCACAGGAGAAGGCCGGCGACCAGGTAGCTCAGGAAGAGCCAGAAGCCGCTCAGGACCAGCCATATGACGTTCAGGATTGTCCTCATGGGCGGTGACCTGCCATCTGCTCGAGTCGGGAGATACGTTCCGCCATCGGCGGGTGGGTCGAGAACATCTTGGAGAGTCCCTGGCCTGGACGGAAGGGGTTCGCGATCATCATGTGGCTCGCGGTCTCGATCCGCGGCTCGGGCGGCAGCGGCAACTGCTTCGTCCCGGCCTCCAGTTTGCGCAGGGCGCTCGCCAGGGCGAGCGGGTCGCCGGTCAGCTGCGCGCCCGAGGCGTCGGCCTCGTACTCGCGGGAGCGGCTGACCGCCAGTTGGATGACGCTCGCCGCCAGCGGCCCCAGGATCATGAGCAGCAGCATTCCGAGGAGACCGGGGCCCTCGTCGTCGTCGGAGCGGCCGATGGGGATCAGCCAGGCGAAGTTCACCAGGAACATCACCACCGAGGCCAGCGCGCCGGCGACGGATGAGATCAGGATGTCTCGGTTGTAGACGTGGCTCAACTCGTGGCCGATGACTCCGCGCAGCTCGCGCTCGTCGAGGATCCGCAGGATGCCCTCGGTGCAGCACACCGCGGCGTTGCGCGGGTTGCGGCCGGTGGCGAAGGCGTTGGGGGCCTGTGTGGGCGAGATGTACAGGCGGGGCATCGGCTGGCGGGCGGCTGTGGAGAGTTCACGCACGATGCGGTAGAGCACGGGGGCCTCGAACTCGCTCACCGGGCGGGCCCGCATAGCGCGCAGGGCCAGCTTGTCGCTGTTCCAGTAGGCGTACGCGTTCGTGCCGAGCGCCACGACGAGCGCGACGATCAGGCCCGTACGGCCGAAGAAGCTGCCGATGACGATGATGATCGCGGACAGTCCCCCGAGGAGAACTGCGGTCTTCAGCCCGTTGTGCCGGCGGTGCACGGTACGCCCTCCAAATGGTGCGGCAGGGGAACCCTTTGCGTGGTGGTGCTCCACTCACCAGTGGACCCTTCTGTACAGGTCAACGCGAGGCGAGGGACCCTAGTTCCCTTGTGCGCTCGGCCACGGGCTGGGCCGTTCGGGTGGCGGTCAGAACAGAGTGCTCGCCGCGAAGCGCAGGATCAGCTGGGGATAGCCGGACAGGAGGACGCCGATGGCCGCGGTCAGGGCGATGGCCGCGGTGATCGGGGCGGGGGCGCGCCGGGGCGCCGGCTCGCCCGCTCCGGCGGCTTCCTCGGCGCCCTCGGGGGCGCGGAAGAGGACCGCTGTCCACTTCAGGTAGTAGTAGAGCGCGATCACGACGTTCACGGCCATGACGACGGCCAGCCAGCCCAGGCCCGCGTCCACGGCCGAGGAGAAGACGGTCACCTTGGCGAAGAGGCCGATGATGCCGGGCGGCAGGCCGGCCAGGCAGAGCAGGAAGAACGCCATAGCGAGCGCGGTGAGCGGACGGGCAGCGTACAGACCGCGGTAGTCGGAGATCCGGTTCAGCGGCTTCGTACGGGCGACGAGCGCGGCCACGGCGAAGGCGCCGAGGTTCACGACGGCGTACATCAGGGCGTACGCGACGGTCGCGCCGATCTGGTCGTCGCTGGAGTACGCGGCGGCGGCGATCGGCACCAGGAGGTAGCCGGCCTGGGCCACCGAGGACCAGGCGAGCAGGCGGACCGCGCTCCACGCGCGCGTGGCCGACTGCCGCAGGGCCGCGACGTTGCCCGCCGTCATGGTCAGACCCGCGAGGACGGCGATCGCCGGGCCCCAGACGTCCGCGTACGCGGGGAAGGCGATGACGGTCACCAGGATGAGGCCGGAGAAGCCGACCGCCTTGCCGACGACGGAGAGGTACGCGGCGATGGGAAGCGGCGCGCCCACATAGGTGTCGGGAACCCAGAAGTGGAAGGGGACGGCGGCCGTCTTGAAGGCGAAGCCGACCAGGGTCAGCGCGACGCCCGCCTTGGCCAGGACGTCGAGCTGCGCGGGAACGCTGTCGAGCTCGGCGGCGATCTGAGTCAGGTGCATGCTGCCGGTCGCGGCGTACACGAAGCTGACGCCGAGCAGCATCACGGCGGTCGCGGCGACCGAGGAGAGGAAGAACTTCAGGGCCGCCTCGCTGGAGAGCCGGTCGCCGCGCCGCAGTCCGACGAGCGCGAAGGCGGGCAGCGAGGCGACCTCGAGGGCGACCACCAGGGTGGCGAGGTCGCGGGAGGCGGGCAGCAGCGCGGCGCCGGCCGCTGAGGAGAGCAGCAGGAACCAGAATTCCCCTGCGGGGAGGTTCTTCTGGGTGTCGTTCAGCGAGAGCAGGGCCGTCAGGAGCGCGCCGCCGAGCACCAGGAACTGGATGACCAGCGTGAAGTGGTCGGCGGTATAGCTGCACGCCTCGGCGTCCGTGGTGAGGCAGAAGGTCGACCGGTCGCCCTTGCGCTGCGGCACCAGCGTGATGAGCGCGGCGACGAGACCGGCGATGGCGAGCGCGCCCAGGAGGCGCTTGTCGCGCTCCGGCACGAAGAGGTCGGCCACCAGGACGACCACGGCGACGACCGCGGTGATGGTCGGCGGCGCGATCGCGAGCCAGTCGACGGACTGGACGAGGCTGGCGACGCTGTCGGCTGCCACGGTCACGACTTGCCTCCTGCGAGGAGCTTCTGCACGGCCGGGTCGGTGAGGCCGAGGAGGACCGCGGGCCACAGTCCGGCGAGGACGGTGAGGGCGACGAGCGGGGTCCAGGCGACGAATTCGTACGTCTGGACGTCGGCGAGCTGCGGCGCTCCCTCCGCGGGCCGCGCGCCCATGCAGACGCGGCGCACGACGACGAGGAGGTACGCGGCGGTCAGCAGCGTGCCGAACGCGCCGATCGACATGAAGACGAGGAACGCGGGACGGCTCAGCCCCTCCGCCGGGTCGAACGCGCCGAACAGCGCGAGCATCTCGCCCCAGAAGCCGGCCAGGCCCGGCAGGCCGAGCGAGGCGACGGCGGCGAAGGCGAGCAGGCCGCCGAGCCGGGGGGCGCGGCCGTAGAGCGCCGCGCCCGTCGCCCCGGCGAGGGTGTCGAGGTCGGCGGTGCCGTAGCGGTCCTTGAGCGCTCCGACGAGGAAGAAGAGGAGGCCGGTGATCAGACCGTGGGCGATGTTGGCGAAGAGCGCGCCGTTGACGCCGGTGGGCGTCATGGTCGCGATGCCGAGCAGGACGAATCCCATGTGGCCCACGGAGGAGTACGCGATCAGGCGCTTCAGATCGCCGCCCGCGCCCTGCTTGGCGAGGGCCAGGCAGGCCAGGGATCCGTAGATGACGCCGGCGACGGCGAAGGCGGCGAGGTACGGCGCGAAGGTCTGCATGCCGTCGGGCGCGATGGGCAGGACGATACGGACGAACCCGTACGTTCCCATCTTCAGCAGCACGCCGGCCAGCAGGACCGAGCCGACGGTCGGGGCGGCGGTGTGGGCGTCCGGGAGCCAGCTGTGCAGCGGCCACATCGGGGTCTTCACAGCGAGGCCGAGACCGATTGCCAGAACGGCGATGACCTGCACGGATGTGGTCAGGTCCCGGCCGTTGTCAGTGGCGAGTGCCACCATGTCGAATGTGCCGGCCTTCAGACCGATGAGGAGCAGGCCGAGCAGCATGACGACTGAGCCGAGCAGCGTGTAGAGGATGAACCTCCAGGCGGCGGGACCCCGCTCCTCGCCGCCCCAGCGGGCGATGAGGAAGTACATCGGGATGAGGACCATCTCGAAGGCCAGGAAGAAGAGCAGCAGGTCGAGGACGGCGAAGGTCGCGAGGGTGCCGGACTCGAGGACGAGCAGCAGGGCGACGAAAGCCTTCGGGGACGGGCCCGCGGGCATCTTGAAGTAGCTGTACAGCGCGCACAGGAAGGTCAGCAGCGCGGTCAGGACCAGAAGGGGGAGGGAAATGCCGTCGACGCCGAGGTGGATGCGCACGTCGAGTGCGGGGATCCACTTGATGTCTGTGGTGGCCTGCATCTTCGACGGTTGGTCGTGGTCGAAGCCGGCGGCCAGCACGATCGTGGCCAGCAGGATCGCGCCGGTGACGGTCACGCCGTGGCGCAGGACCGCCTGGTCCGGGCTCGTGCCCCGCAGCCCGGGCGGGGCGGGCAGCAGCGCGGCGGCGGCGCCGAGGAGCGGGACGACGACGATGAACGCGAGAAGGAACTGCATCACGGACGCGCTGATATCGATCACGGCTCACGATCCGGCGTTGACGTTGGAAAGGACGACGGCGGCGATCGCCAGGACGACGGACCCGGCGAGCAGGGCGCTGAGGTAGGTCTGCACATTGCCGGTCTGGGCGCGGCGGACGGCCGCGCCGAGCCAGCGCGCTCCGGTCCCCGATCCGCGTACGTACGTCTCGACGACTTCGCGGTCCAGGAACCGGACCAGCTCGGCGGCCGCGCGTACCGGGCGTACGAACAGGGCCGAGTAGACGGCGTCGACGTGGAAGCCGGCGGCCGCGTGGCGGTGCAGCGGGCCCAGCAGCAGCCGTCCGGGGTCGGCCGGGTCGGGGGCTGCCGCGATGTCGCCGTAGACGGGCGTGTGCGCGGAGATCGCCTCCGCCTCGGAGACGGACGGCGCGGCGTCCGGGTGGGCGGCGACGGCCCCCATCGGAGCGGCGGCCGCCGAGGCCGGGCGGAACCGCACGGCGCGCCAGGCGGCGTACGTGACCAGTCCGCCGACCAGGGCGACGCCGGTGCCGAGGACGGCCGTGGTGACGGTCGGGGTGAGCGGACGGCCGTCGAACCAGTCGTCGAAGTAGGTCACGGTCAGCCCGAAGCCGAGTGAGGGGATGGCGAGCACCCAGAGCACGGCGTTCATGGAGAGGGGCTCCCTGCCGTGGTCGGGGGCCTCGGCGCCCCGGCCTCGGAAGGCGAGCAGCCAGAGGCGCATCGCGTAGGCGGCGGTGAGGAGGGCGGTCAGCAGACCGGCGATCAGCACCGTCCAGCCGGCCGCGCCGGGGGCGATGTCGGAGTCGCCGAGCGCCGTGTGCTCGGCGGCCACGAGGACGGCTTCCTTGGAGAAGAAGCCGGCGAAGGGAGGGATCGCGGCGAGCGCGAGCAGGGCGATGGTCATCGTCCAGTACGCGTCGGGGATCCGCTGGGCGAGGCCGCTCATCCGGGACATGGCGGCCAGCGAGTTGGTGCCGGCGGCGTGGATGACCACGCCGGCGGCGAGGAAGAGCACTGCCTTGAACGCGCCGTGGGACATGAGGTGGAAGACGGCGGCGCCGCGGTCGCCCACGGCCAGGGCGCCCGACATATAGCCGAGCTGGCCGATGGTCGAGTAGGCGAGGACGCGCTTGATGTCGTCCTGGGCGAGGGCGGCGAGCCCCGAGCCGACCATCGTGACGGCGGCCATGACGGCGAGGACGGTGAGCGCTGCCGCGGAGGCGGCGAAGACAGGAAGGAGCCGGGCCACGAAGTAGACGCCGGCGGCGACCATCGTCGCGGCGTGGATCAGCGCGGAGACGGGGGTGGGGCCCGCCATCGCGTCGGGCAGCCAGGTGTGCAGCGGGAACTGCGCCGACTTGCCCGCCACGCCCGCGAGGAGCAGCAGGGCGATCAGGGTGGGGTTCTCGATGCCCCCGGCCGCGACGGACCCGAGGATCCCGGTGATCTGGAACGTGCCGGCGTCGGCGGCGAGCGCGAACAGACCGATCAGAAAGGGGACGTCGCCGAGCTTGGTGACCAGGAAGGCCTTCAGGGAGGCGGCGCGCGCTTCGGGCGTCTCCCAGTAGTGGCCGACGAGGAAGTACGAGCAGATGCCCATGATCTCCCAGCCGACCAGCAGCACCATCAGGTCGCCGGAGTAGACGACGAGCAGCATCGCGGAGGTGAAGAGGGAGACGAGAGCCGCGTACGAGGGGTAGCGCGGGTCGTCGCGCAGATAGCCCGTCGAGTAGATCTGCACGCAGGTCGCGACGACCCCGACCACGACGGCGACCAGGACCGCGAAGCCGTCGAGGTAGAGGGCGAGGTCGATGGGGACCGACCCGGTGGGGGTGAGCTCGGTCGAGGCGGCGATCGGCTTCCCGCCGCCCTGCCGGACGGCGACCACGACGGCGAGCACGGCGGCGACGAGAGTCGGCAGGACGGCGAGCGGCCGTACGAACCCGGGGGCGGTGCGGCCGAGCAGCAGCCCGGCCGCGGCGCCCAGGAACGGAAGGAGAGGTACGAGGACGGCGAGGGTCGTGGTGGTCACGCGGTGGCCTCAGCCTTCTGCGCCGAGGCGGTCGCGTCAGGGTCGGCGGGCTCGGCTGGGGAGCCCTCGGCGGTGTCGCGGAGCTTGTCGACGTCAGGGGTGCCGCGGTTGCGGTAGACCATCAGGACGATCGCCAGGCCGATGCCGATCTCCGCGGCGGCGATGGCGATGGTGAAGAGGGTGAGGGCCTGGCCGGCGTGGAGGGTGTCGCGCAGCCAGACGTCGACGGCGACCAGGTTCAGGTTGACGGCGTTGAGCATCAGCTCGACGGACATCAGGACGAGGATCGCGTTGCGGCGAGCGAGCACTCCGTACAGCCCGACGCAGAAGAGGAGGACGGCGAGCACGGTGGGATAGGCGAGGTGCATCAGCTCTTCCCCTCGGGATCCTCGGCGCGCTGGGCGTCGGTGGCGTTCGGAGCGGCGGCCGTTGCCGCTGGGCGGTTCGCGCCTGCGGCGCCCTTGGGGTCCTTGGCGCCCTTGGGGTTCTTGCGGTCCTTGGTGCCCTTGGGATCCTTGGCGCCTTCGGGGTCCTTGCGGGACAGGACGATCGCTCCGACGAGGGCGGCCAGCAGGAGCACGGAGAGCGCCTCGAACGGCAGTACCCAGTGCCGGAAGAGCATCTCGCCCGAGACCTTGGTGGAGCCCTGGGCGGGTCCGTCCAGGTCGATCCAGGTCGTACGGAAGGCGTCCACGACCACCCAGACCAGGGCGGCCGCGGCGACGACCGCCACGGCCAGGGCGACCCAGCGGTTGCCGGAGTCGGCGTCCGGCGAGCGGCCGATGGGGGCCTTGGTGAGCATCAGCCCGAAGAGAAGGAGGACGACCACGGAGCCGACGTAGATCAGGACCTGGACCCAGGCCACGAACTCGGCCGTCAGCAGCAGGTACTCGACGGCGATGCCGCCGAGCGCCACGACCAGCCAGAGGGCGGCGTGCACCAGCTGCTTGGTCGTGACCGTGATGACGGCGGCGCCGAAGGTGGCGAGGCCGACGAGGAGGAAGGCGACCTCGACGCCGGTCGGCGAGAGGAAGCCGGGCGTCTCGGCGGCGAGGCGCGTGGCGGCGAGCATCATGCCTGGCCTCCCTCGGCCGGGGGCTGTTCGTCGTCGCCGGGCGGGGCGGCGGGGGCGGACGGAGGCGCGGCAGGCTTCGACGCCGCGGCGGGCTTCGGCGTCGTGGCGGCCTCGGCCTCTGCTGCTCCTGCCTCGGCCGATGCTTCTGCCGCTGCTCCTGCCTCCGAGGCGGCAGGCGCCTCGGCTGCCGCGGCCTGGGCGGCGGCGAGCTTCTCGGCTGTCTTGCGGGCGGCGGCGATCTCCTTCGGCTCCTCGGCCTTCGGGTCGAGCGCGGGCGGGGCCGGAACCGTCCACATCCACTCGCGGAGCTTGTCGCGTTCGTGGGTGAGCTCGTGGATGTCCGTCTCCGCGTACTCGAACTCCGGCGACCAGAACAGCGCGTCGAAAGGACAGACCTCGATGCAGATACCGCAGTACATGCAGAGCGCGAAGTCGATGGCGAAGCGGTCGAGGACGTTGCGGCTGCGCTCGCGGCCGCCGGGGGCCGCGGGCGGGACCGTCTCCTTGTGGGAGTCGATGTAGATGCACCAGTCGGGGCACTCACGGGCGCAGAGCATGCAGACCGTGCAGTTCTCCTCGAACAGACCGATCACGCCTCGGCTGCGGGGCGGGAGTTCGGGCTGGGTGTCGGGGTACTGCGCGGTGACGGTCTTCTTCGTCATCGTCCGCAACGTGACGGCCAGGCCCTTGGCGAGGCCGGATCCGGGGATCGGAGCCATGTCTACATCACCACCTTGACGACGCCGGTGAGGGCGATCTGGGCGAGGGCGAGCGGGACGAGCGTGGTCCAGGCGAGCCTCTGCAGCTGGTCCTCGCGCATCCGCGGGTAGCTCACCCGCAGCCAGATGACGACGAAGGCGAGCACGGCCGTCTTGAGCAGGGTCCAGACCCACCCCAGGCCCTCGGCGCCGAACGGGCCGTGCCAGCCGCCGAGGAAGAGGACGGTGGTCAGACCGCACAGCACGACGATGCCGGCGTACTCGGCGAGCAGGAACAGCGCGAAGCGCAGGCCCGTGTACTCGGTGTACGCGCCGAAGATGATCTCGGAGTCGGCGACCGGCATGTCGAAGGGCGGGCGCTGGAGCTCGGCGAGGCCCGCGACGAAGAAGACCAGGGCGCCCATGATCTGCCAGGGCACCCACCACCACTCGAAGGCGTTGAGGATGCCGACCAGCGAGACCGTGCCGGCGGCCATGGCGACGGAGGCGGCGGTCAGCAGCATCGGCAGTTCGTACGCCAGCAGCTGAGCGGCGGTGCGCAGACCGCCGAGGAGGGAGAACTTGTTGGCCGACGCCCAGCCCGCCATGAGCGAGCCGAGCACGCCGACGCCCATCACGGCGAGGACGAAGAAGATGCCCGCGTCGACGACGATGCCGACCGCGCCCTCGCTCGGGCCGATCGGGATGGCCACGAGGACGAGGAGGTACGGGAGGAGCGCGACGGCGGGAGCGAGTTGGAAGACGCGGCGGTCGGCGCCGGCCGGGACCACGTCCTCCTTCTGCGCGAACTTCACGCCGTCCGCGACGAGCTGGGCCCAGCCGTGGAAGCCGCCCGCGTACATGGGGCCGAGGCGGCCCTGCATATGGGCCATCACCTTGTGCTCGGTCTGCCCGATGACGAGGGGCAGGACGAGGAATACGGCGAAGACGACGAGCAGCCGGAAGGCGACGTCGAGAGCGTCGTTCACGCGGGGTCGCCTCCGGCGGGCTCGGTCGACTCGTCGTCGGGTCCGTCGGCGGACTCGGACGCGGGCCGGGGGGTGGGTGAGTTCTCAGGCGTGGGGGCGGCGGGGGCGGCGTCACCGGGGGTGGGGCCTGGGGCGGGGCCTGGGCCGTCGTCTGGGGTGGCGTCCGGGCCGGTGTCCGGGCTGGCGTCTGGGCTGGCCTCCGGGCCGGTGTCGTCGGCGGCGGCAGGGGTGGTGCTCGCCGAGTCCTCCGCTCCGGCGTCGGCGGCTGCGGAGTCGGCCTTGTCGTCGAACGCCGGGCGCGCGTGGTGCCAGGGTGCGTCGGCGCTGCGGGTGCGCGGCGGCCGGGCAGGAGTCTCCCCCGGCGCGGGGGTGGCGGGGGCGTTACTGGCCTCGGCTTCCGTGGCCTGGGCTTCCGTGGCCTCGGCTTCCTTGGCCTGGGCTTCCGTGGCCTCGGTTTTTGCGGCCTCCGCCGGAGCCTTGGCCGGGGTTTCCGCCGCGGGCTCGGGCTCTGCGGGGGTCGGCGGGGCCTCGGGGGCGTCGGCCTGCTCGCGCTGGCTGGCGGAGCCCGCGCTCGCGCTACGGGCGCGGCGCGGCGGGCGGGCCGCCGGAGGGGCGGAGGTCTCTGCGGACTCCACTCCCTCGGGAGCCTCGGAGGCAGCCGCGGACTGGCTGGCGGAGCCGTCGCTCGCGCTGCGGGCGCGGCGCGGCGGGTGGGCCGCCGGACGCGCGGAGGGCTCTGCGGACTCCACTGCCTCGGGAGCCTCGGAGGCAGCCGGGGACTGGCTGGCCGAGCCGTCGCTCGCGCTGCGGGTGCGGCGCGGGGGGCGGGCCGCCGGAGGGGCGGAGGCGTCCGGCGTCTCTGGCGCTCCCGAAGCCGAGGGCTGGCTGGCGGAGCCTTCCGAGGCGGTGCGGGCGCGGCGTGGGGGGCGTTCGCCTGCGGCCGCCGGGCGGGCCGCTCGGGTCGGACGGGCCGGGGCCGGGGGGAGCTGGCCCTTGAGGGGGCCCCACTCGTTCGGGTCGGGGACGCCCGGCGGGAGCATCTGGCGGCGCTTGGGGCCGCCGTGCTCGGACTCCCCCGGCTCCTTCGCGCCCGGCCACGCCTTGGCGACGCGGGCCGCGAGGACGAAGTCCTTGCGGAGCGGGTAGCCCTCGAAGCCCTCCGGGAGGAGCAGCTGGACGAGGTTCGGGTGGCCGGTGAAGTCGACGCCGAACATCTCGTGCGTCTCGCGCTCGTGCCAGGCCGTGCCGGCGTAGACCTCGACGGCGGAGGGAAGCACCGGAGCCTCGTGCGCGACCGTCGTACGGATCAGCAGCCGGCGGACCCGGCCCGCCTCGAGCGCGGCGACGTGGGCGGAGACGCGGAAGCCCGTGCCCGGTTCGTCGACGGCGCTCAGCCAGTCGAAGTAGGTGCAGCCGAGCTGGTCCCGGGCGGTCTCCAGGGCGGCGATCCAGGAGCCGGCGGGGACGTCGACGGTCAGCAGGTCGTACGCCTGCTCGGCCGTGGCCTCCTCGCCGAAGATCTCGGCGGCGGCCTCAGGGAGCCGGTCGTAGGCGGTCACTTCTGGCTCCCCACGGTCCCGTTCCCGCCGGACGCGTTGTCGCCGGACGCGTTGTCGCCGGGCGCGCTGTCGTCACCGGTCCCGTTCCCGCCGGGCGGGGGCGGTGGGGTGACGAGGCCGCTGCGGAGGGCGGCGGTCGAGGGGCCGGCGGCGCCGTTGCCGTACCGCTCGCCGAGCGACTCGCGGGAGATCTTCTCCTGCAGCTTGATGATCCCCTGGAGCAGCGCCTCGGGCCGGGGCGGGCAGCCGGGCACGTAGACGTCGACCGGGATGATCTGGTCGACGCCCTTGGTCACGGAGTACGAGTCCCAGTACGGGCCGCCGCAGTTGGAGCAGGCGCCGAACGAGATGACGTACTTGGGCTCGGGCATCTGCTCGTACAGGCGCTTGACCGCCGGCGCCATCTTGTCCGTCACCGTGCCCGAGACGATCATGAGGTCCGCCTGGCGCGGGCCCGGGGCGAAGGGGATCACGCCGAGCCGGATGAAGTCGTGCCGGGCCATGGAGGCGGCGATGAACTCGATGGCGCAGCAGGCCAGGCCGAAGTTGAAGACCCACAGGCTGTAGCGGCGGCCCCAGTTCAGGACGACCTTCATGGGCTCGGGCGCGAGCCGGGCCAGTGCGCCGAGCCGCGTCGGCGTGGGAAGCAGCTGCGGCTCGGGCCCGGCCGGGCCGGCAGGCTGCGACTGCTGGGTTACGTCCATGACAGGACGCCCTTCTTCCATGCGTAGAGCAGTCCCACGGCCAGGAAGCCGAGGAAGACGAACATCTCCACGAGCGTGGTCGCGCCGTATCCCGGGGCCGCGAAGATCGTCGCCCACGGGAAGAGGAAGATCGAGTCCACGGCGAAGATCACGTACAGAAAAGCGTAGACGTAGTAGCGGACCTGGGTATGCGCCCAGCCCTCGCCCACCGGGTCGACGCCGCATTCATAGGTCAGCAGCTTCTCGGGCGTCGGCGCCACCGGGCGCAGCAGACGGCCCGCCCCGAAGGCGACGGCGACGAACAGCACTCCGATCAACGCGAGCAGTCCGACGACCGAGTAACTCTCGAAGTAGTCCGCCGCGAGCACGTTCACGGTCGGTTCCGGCACGTCCGCCCCTCGCTCCCTGACTTCGTTCGTTGGCAAATCTTGTCGGCGATCACAAATCTTGTCGGTGATCAAGTGATCCCGTGTCCAGAGATCCCGTGTCCCACTGATCTCGTGTCCGGAGATCCCATGTCCCACTGATCCCGATCCCGACTCCTGCCGATCCCGTGCCCCGCTGATTCAGCAATGCGGTGACGCGGCGACGCGGCGATTCGGTGTTCAGCCAATCAGCGGCTCTGTGACCCGGCGATCTCCATAGCGATCTGTTCGACGATCTGTACGCACGGGAGTCTAGGCCCTGCTAAAGAGAGCGTAAGCAGTCGCGTCACGCATCCCTCGCGCATCGGTGGGGTTATCCCTACTTCATCCCACCCATGTACCCCATGGCGTGCGAAGACGCGGCCGGGCAGGCTGGGGCCCATGACCGCGAGCATTGCCGAACCCGACAACGACCGGCCGCCGCCAGCGCGCTTGGCCCTCGGACGCCATACCTGGAAGGAGGTCGCCCACCTCCTCTGCAACCTGCCGGTCGCGCTGATCGGCTTCGTCTACGTCGCGTTCACGATTTTCACCGGCGTGGGACTGTCCGTGACTGTGATCGGCCTGCCGCTGCTCGCCGCCGGTCTCGCCGGGGCGCGCGGCATCGGCAAGGCTGAGCGGTCCCGGGCCCGGTCGCTGCTCGGCGTACGGGTGGAGGAGCCCAGTCCGCTGCACAGCCCGCACGTTCGCGAGGGCTTCTTCCCCTGGCTGCGGGCCGGCGTGAAGGACCCGGTGGCGTGGCGGACGGTGCTCTACTGCTTCGTCCGGCTGCCCTGGGGCGTGCTGACCTTCGCCGTCACTCTCGTCAGCCTCTTGGTGCTCTGGCCCGTACTGCCCTTCATCGCCCGCGGGCTGACCAACGTCGACCGGGCGATGGTGCGGGGCCTGCTCTCGCCCTCCGACGAACTGGAGCGGCGGATCGCCGAGTTGGAGTCCGACCGCGGCATCGTCGTCGACACCGCCGCCGCGGACCTGCGGCGCATCGAACGCGATCTGCACGACGGCGCGCAGGCCCGCCTCGTCGCCCTCGCCATGGGGCTCGGGCTCGCGAAGGAGAAGCTCCTGGAGGACCCCGAGGCAGCGTCGGCGATGGTCGACGAGGCTCACGGCGAGGTCAAGCTCGCGCTGCAGGAGCTGCGCGACCTGGCGCGCGGCATCCACCCCGCCGTGCTGACCGACCGCGGCCTGGACGCGGCGCTCTCGTCGATCGCCTCCCGCTGCACGGCCCCGGTGAAGGTCACCGTCGACCTGACGGAGCGGCCGGCCGAGGCGATCGAGGGCATCGCGTACTTCACCGTGTCCGAGCTGCTCCAGAACGTCAGCAAGCACGCCCAGGCGACGAACGCCAGGGTGGACCTCTGGCGGGCGAACGACCGGCTGCTGATCCAGGTCACCGACGACGGGCGGGGCGGGGCGCGGCTGGACGGGGGCTCCGGGATGGCGGGGCTCGCGGAGCGGCTGGGGGCGGTGGACGGGCTGTTCGTCCTGGACTCCCCGGTGGGCGGGCCGACGACGGTCACGGCGGAGCTGCCGTGGCGGGAGCGCGCGAAGGCCTGAGCCGAGCCCCCGGCGGCGCGGCTCGCGCCAAGGGGCTGCCCCACGCCCCGGCGGCGCGGCCTCCCCTGCCGTGGGGGCCGCCGCCGTGCTCGGGACCCTGCGCCACAGCAGACCGGAGCCCGCCGTCGTGCGTGCGACCCTGCGCCACAGCCGACCGGAGCCCCCGCCGCGCCCGGGACCCCTGCGCCACGGCAGACTCGCGCCACAGCAGACCAGAGCCCGCCGTCGTGCCCGGGACCCCTGCGCCACAGCAGACCGGAGCCCGCCGTCGTGCCCACGACCCCTGCCCCACGGCAGACTCGCGCCACAGCAGACCAGGGCCCTCCGCCCCCTCCCATGGTGGGGAAAACCCCCCGCCCAAGACGGATACCGCCCTCATGGTGGGCAGCCGCCCGCCGCAGCAGTCTTGAGTCATGACAGCCCGCATCGCAGCAGAACGGACCACACCGATGGCCATGGAGTACGGACCGGAGCGCCGGGACCACTTCCTTCCTCCGGCACTGCGCGCACCGTTCGAGGGCCGCAGCTGGCGCGAGTTCGGGTACGTGATGCTGAGCCTGCCGATCAGCATCGTGTTCTTCACGTTCGCCGTCACGATCGTCTCCCTCAGCGCGGGTCTGCTCGTCACCTTCCTCGGCATCCCCGTCCTCGCCGCCGGCCTCGCCGGGTGCCGCGGGCTCGGCGTACTGGAGCGGGCGCGGGCGCGCGGGCTGCTCCGTGTCGACGTCGGCGACCCCCTGCCCGTGCGGGCCGCCAAGCCCGGGCTGATGTCCTGGGTCGGCGCGGTCCTCAAGAGCGGGGTCTCCTGGCGGCACCTCCTCTACGGGATGCTCCACTTCCCCTGGGCCGTCTTCTCCTTCTGCGTCGCGCTGACGTTCTGGGCCACCGGCTGGGCGCTGCTGCTGTACCCGGTCTGGTCCTGGGTCTTCCCGACGTACCTCAGCCAGGACGGCATCCAGCTGTACGGCGACGGGACGCACAACTTCTACCTCGACAGCCCCTTCGAGATGGCCGTGACCAGCCTGATCGGGCTGGTTCTCACGCTCGCCAGCCCCTGGCTCGTACGGGGTCTGACCAGCGTGGACCGGCTGATGGTGGCCGGGCTGCTCGGCCCGTCCAGGCTCGCCAGCCGCGTCGTGGAGCTCGAGTCGGACCGCGGCGTCGTCGTCGACACGGCGGCGGCGGACCTGCGGCGCATCGAGCGCGATCTGCACGACGGCGCGCAGGCCCGGCTCGTCGCCCTCGCCATGGATCTCGGGCTCGCGAAAGAGAAGCTCCTGGAGGACCCGGACGCGGCGGCGCGGATGGTGGACGAGGCGCACGGCGAGGTGAAGGTGGCGCTGCAGGAGCTGCGCGACCTGGCGCGCGGCATCCACCCCGCGGTGCTGACCGACCGCGGTCTGGACGCGGCGCTCTCCGCGGTGGCCTCGCGGTGCACGGTGCCGGTGTCGGTGGAGGTGGACCTGCCGTTCCGGCCGGCGCCGGCGATCGAGGGCATCGCGTACTTCACCGTGTCCGAGCTGCTGCAGAACGTCAGCAAGCACGCGCAGGCGAGCCGCGCCACCGTCGACGTGTGGCGCTCCGACAACCGTCTGATGCTCCAGGTCACCGACGACGGGCGGGGCGGGGCGCGGCTGGACGGGGGCTCCGGGATGGCGGGGCTCGCGGAGCGGCTGGGGGCGGTGGACGGGATTCTGGCGGTGGACTCGCCGGTGGGGGGGCCGACGGCGATTACGGCGGAGCTGCCGTGGAGGGGGTAGGGGGTGGGGTCTGGGGCTTGTCCTCAAGCGCCGGACGGGCTGGGGTTGCCCGGTCTCGGCGGCCGAGGTGGGCGCTGGGTCCCCAGCTGGGGGTCCGTCCTCAAACGCCGGACGGGCTGAGGTTCCCCGGACAGGGCTGGGGTTCCCCGGTCTCGGCGGCCGAAGTGGGCGCTGGGTCCCCAGCTGGAGGTCCGTCCTCAAACGCCGGACGGGCTGGGGTTCCCCCTCCTCGGCAGCCGAAGCGGGCGCTGGGTCCCCAGCCGGAGGTCCGTCCTCAAACGCCGGACGGGCTGGGATTCGCCGGGCGGGCTCTGCTCACTGGTTGCGCGTGACTCTCCCGCCAGGTGAAATCTGGCCCGATTCTGTGTCGATGCTGGGATGCTGGTCTGAGCAGGGGTGGAAGTACATCGACATGGGGGCTTCAGGGTTGTGGAGGACAGGGTGCGGGTGGTCATCGCCGAGGACTCAGTGCTGCTTCGGGAGGGCCTGACCCGGCTGCTGACCGACCGTGGGCACGATGTCGTCGCCGGGGTGGGGGACGCGGACGCGTTGATCAAGACGGTCGCCGATCTGGCCGGGCAGGACGCGCTGCCCGATGTGGTCGTCGCCGACGTGCGGATGCCGCCCACGCATACCGACGAGGGCGTGCGGGCCGCGGTGCGGCTGCGGAAGGAGTATCCCGGGATAGGGGTGCTCGTCCTGTCGCAGTACGTAGAGGAGCAGTACGCCACCGAGCTGCTCGCGGGCAGCAGCCGCGGCGTCGGATATCTCCTCAAGGACCGCGTCGCCGAGGTGCGCGAGTTCGTGGACGCCGTGGTGCGGGTCGCCCGGGGCGGTACCGCGCTGGACCCCGAGGTCGTGGCGCAGCTGCTGGGCCGGAGCCGTAAGCAGGACGTGCTGGCCGGGCTCACGCCGCGCGAGCGGGAGGTACTCGGTCTGATGGCCGAGGGGCGTACGAACTCCGCCGTCGCCAAGCAGCTCGTGGTCAGCGACGGAGCGGTCGAGAAGCATGTAAGCAACATCTTCTTGAAGCTCGGTCTCTCCCCCAGCGACGGAGATCACCGGCGTGTACTGGCGGTGTTGACCTACCTGAACAGCTAATTAACTGACACTCTGTCAGGTATCGAGCGAGTCGGCAGCCCTAGAACCAAACAATGAGCGGGGAGCGTCTTACCAGAAGGACTCGGGGGCGAGCAAACCATGGCAGACCAGGACACCAGGGCGTCTCAAAACGTCGTCCAGCATATGAGCGGTCCAGGGAAGGCCATCCCTACGGTCGTAGGGTGGCTCATGGGACGGCCGGTGGGCCGGCCAGGCCCACGGAGCCGCCTCGAAGGAGGTCCAGTTCAGTGACCAGCCAGGTCAGCAGCCCGGCCGAACAGGCCGACGATGCGAATGAAACCGTCGTCGGCGAGCAGCGCAAGCCCGCCGGCGAGAAGGAAGTCCGCCGACTGGACCGGGTGATCATCCGCTTCGCGGGTGACTCCGGCGACGGCATGCAGCTCACGGGCGACAGGTTCACCTCGGAGACCGCGTCGTTCGGAAACGACCTCTCCACCCTCCCGAACTTCCCCGCCGAGATCCGCGCCCCCGCCGGCACGCTGCCAGGCGTCTCCAGCTTCCAGCTGCACTTCGCCGACCACGACATCCTCACGCCGGGCGACGCGCCGAACGTGCTCGTCGCGATGAACCCGGCCGCCCTCAAGGCGAACATCGGCGATGTGCCGCGCGGCGGCGAGATCATCGTCAATACGGATGAATTCGCCAAGCGGGCCATGGCCAAGGTGGGGTACGAGACCTCGCCGCTGGAGGACGGCTCGCTCTCCGCGTACCACGTCCATCCGGTGCCGCTGACGACGCTGACGATCGAGGCGCTCAAGGATTTCGGGCTCTCCCGCAAGGAGGCCGAGCGCTCCAAGAACATGTTCGCGCTCGGGCTGCTGAGCTGGATGTACCACCGGCCGACCGAGGGAACCGAGACCTTCCTGCGGACGAAGTTCGCCAAGAAGCCGCAGATCGCCGAGGCGAACATCACGGCCTTCCGGGCCGGATGGAACTTCGGCGAGACGACCGAGGACTTCGCCGTCTCCTACGAGGTCGCGCCCGCGAACACGGCCTTCCCCACCGGCACGTACCGCAACATCTCCGGGAACCTGGCCCTCTCCTACGGCCTGATCGCCGCGAGCAAGCAGGCCGACCTGCCGCTCTACCTGGGCTCGTACCCCATCACCCCGGCCTCCGACATCCTGCACGAGCTCTCCAAGCACAAGAACTTCGGCGTGCGGACCTTCCAGGCCGAGGACGAGATCGCCGGCATCGGCGCGGCGCTGGGCGCGGCGTTCGGCGGCGCGCTCGGCGTCACCACCACCTCGGGGCCGGGCGTGGCGCTCAAGTCCGAGACGATCGGGCTCGCGGTCTCGCTGGAGCTGCCGCTGCTGGTCGTGGACATCCAGCGCGGCGGCCCCTCCACCGGCCTGCCCACCAAGACCGAGCAGGCCGACCTGCTCCAGGCGATGTACGGGCGCAACGGCGAGGCCCCCGTCCCGGTCATCGCGCCCCGCACGCCCGCCGACTGCTTCGACGCGGCGCTGGAGGCGGCCAGGATCGCCCTCGCCTACCGCACGCCCGTCATCCTGCTGAGCGACGGCTATCTGGCCAACGGCTCCGAGCCGTGGCGCATCCCCGACGTCGACGAACTCCCGGATCTGCGCGTGCAGTTCGCCACCGGGCCCAACCACCGGCTCGACGACGGCTCCGAGGTCTTCTGGCCGTACAAGCGCGACCCGCAGACGCTGGCCCGCCCCTGGGCGGTCCCCGGCACGCCCGGACTCGAGCACCGTATCGGCGGCATCGAGAAGCAGGACGGCAGCGGCAACATCTCGTACGACCCCGCCAACCACGACTTCATGGTCCGCGTCCGGCAGTCCAAGATCGACAACATCGAGGTCCCGGACCTCGAGGTCGACGACCCGCACGGCGCGAAGACGCTGGTGCTCGGCTGGGGCTCGACCTACGGCCCGATCACGGCCGCCGTGCGCAGGCTGCGCGCCGCCGGGCAGCCGATCGCACAGGCACATCTGCGCCACCTCAACCCGTTCCCGAGGAATCTCGGGGAGGTTCTGGAGCGTTACGACAAGGTAGTGGTACCCGAGATGAACCTCGGCCAGCTCGCGACGCTGATCCGCGCGAGGTATCTGGTCGACGCGAACAGCTACAACCAGGTCAACGGCATGCCGTTCAAGGCCGAGCAGCTCGCCTCGGCTCTCAAGGAGGCCATCAATGACTGAGACGGCGTCTTCCGTGCTCTCCCTGGTTCCCAAGGCCGAGGCCAAGCAGTCCATGAAGGACTTCAAGTCCGATCAGGAAGTGCGCTGGTGCCCGGGCTGCGGCGACTACGCGATCCTCGCCGCCGTGCAGGGCTTCATGCCCGAGCTGGGACTGGCCAAGGAGAACATCGTCTTCGTCTCCGGAATCGGCTGCTCCTCCCGCTTCCCGTACTACATGAACACCTACGGGATGCACTCCATCCACGGCCGCGCCCCCGCCATCGCGACCGGCCTCGCCTCCTCGCGCCGCGACCTGTCCGTCTGGGTCGTCACGGGCGACGGCGACGCACTCTCCATCGGCGGAAACCACCTGATCCACGCCCTGCGACGGAACGTCAACCTGAAGATCCTGCTCTTCAACAACCGGATCTACGGGCTCACCAAGGGCCAGTACAGCCCGACCTCCGAGGTCGGCAAGATCACCAAGTCGACGCCGATGGGCTCGCTGGACGCGCCCTTCAACCCGGTGTCGCTGGCGATCGGCGCCGAGGCGTCCTTCGTGGCCCGCACGGTCGACTCCGACCGCAAGCACCTGACCGAGGTGCTGCGCCAGGCAGCCGACCACCAGGGCACGGCGCTGGTGGAGATCTACCAGAACTGCAACATCTTCAACGACGGCGCGTTCGAGGTCCTCAAGGACAAGCAGCAGGCCGAGGAAGCGGTCATCCGGCTGGAGCACGGGCAGCCGATCCGCTTCGGCGCCAACGGGCACAAGGGCGTCGTGCGCGACCCGGAGACGGGCGATCTGAAGGTCGTCGCCGTCACGCCGGAGAACGAGAGCCGGATCCTGGTCCACGACGCGCACAGCGCCAGCCCCACCACGGCGTTCGCGCTCTCGCGGCTCGCCGACCCGGACACCCTGCACCACACGCCCATCGGGGTGCTGCGCAGCGTGGAGCGGGCGGTGTACGACACGCAGATGTCCGAGCAGCTCGACGCCGCGATCGAGCAGAACGGCAAGGGCGACTTGGCCGCGCTGCTCGCGGGCAACGACACCTGGACGGTCGTCGGCTGACGGGCGGGGGCTGATGGTCGTCGGCTGACCGTCGCCGCTCCACACAAGGTCAGGGGCTCACTCCGAGAGCCCCTGGCCCCTGACTCCTAGCCGCTGACCCCTGGCCCCTAGCCGCTGACCCCTGGCCTTTGGCTCGCGCCTCGAAGCCGCGCGCACGCCGCTCCCCTGGCGCCTCACCGCCCAGCGGTCCGCTCCCCGCCGGCGGCCTCGGACTCGGCGGACTTGGCCTCGTCGTACGCCTCGCGCGCGGCGAACACCTCCGCCGTACGCCTCTCCGTCCAGCGCGCGAGCCCCCACACCTGCTCGGCCGCCTCCTTGCCGAGCTCCGTCAGCGTGTAGTCGACGCGCGGCGGGATCACCGGCTTGGCGTCCCGGTGCACGAAGCCGTCGCGCTCCAGCGTCTGGAGGGTCTGGGCGAGCATCTTCTCGCTGACCCCGCCGACCGTGCGGCGCAGCTCGCTGAAGCGGTACGAGCGTTCGAGCAGCGTCGCCAGCACGAGCACGCCCCAGCGGCTGGTGACGTGCTCGAGGATCAGCCGCGAGGGGCACATCGGCTGGGTGACGTCGGGGGTCGCCCCCGGAATCTTCTCGATCCTACTTACGGCCATGCCAGTACCTTACTTCAAAGTGGGTACTTTCTGGAAGTTAGTGCGCGCCGTAGGGTGAGCTCCGTAACCGCCTGAAACGGAGAAATCACCCATGAGCATCGTCGTCACCGGCGCCACCGGCGCCCTCGGCCGTCTCGTCATAGACGCCCTGCTGGCCGCCGAAGTCCCCGCCGACCAGATCGCCGCCGTCGTACGGAACAAGGACAAGGCCGCCGGCCTCGCCGCGCGCGGCGTCGAGCTGCGCATCGCCGACTACAGCGAGCCCGAGACGCTGGCCGGGGCGTTCCGGGCCGGCGACCGCGTCCTGCTGATCTCCGGCAGCGAGGTCGGTCAGCGCGTGGCCCAGCACACCGCCGTGATCGACGCGGCGAAGGCGGCGGGCGTCGCGCAGCTCGCGTACACCGGCGTGCTCGGCGGCCCGGACGCCGACTTCCAGCTGGCCGCCGAGCACAAGGCCACCGAGGAGCTGATCCTCGGCTCCGGGCTGCCGTACACGCTGCTGCGCAACGGCTGGTACACCGAGAACTACACCGAGCACCTCGCCCCCGTGCTGGAGCACGGAGCGGTCGTCGCGAGCGCCGGCGAGGGCCGGGTCGCCTCGGCCGCGCGCGCCGACTACGCCGCGGCGGCGGCCGCGGTGCTGACCGGCGAGGGCCACCTGGGCCAGGCGTACGAGCTGAGCGGCGATGTGGCCTGGTCCTTCGCGGAGTACGCCGCGGAGCTGTCGCGTCAGACCGGCCGGACGATCGAGTACCGCGACGTCCCGGCCCAGACGCATCTGGGAGTCCTGACCGGGGCGGGCGTTCCTGAGCCGTTCGCCGAGATCCTCGTGGACGTCGACGCGGCGGTCGGGCGGGGGCTGCTGGAGCGCAGGTCGGGCGATCTGGCCCGACTGACCGGACGACCGACGACGCCGCTGGCCGATTCGGTCTCGGCGGCGCTCGCCACGGCGAGGTGACCGCCTGACCGCCTGCGGCCATGACCGCTCCGTCATGACCGTATGGCGATACGGGCATGACATCCCGGCTTGCTCGGCGTACCTTCGACGAGGTACGCGCGCGCAGGGCAGGAGGGGTCAGTGAAGTCGGAGAGCGAACAGCGAGCAGGACTGCTGTACGGGATCGGTGCCTACGGGATGTGGGGCCTGGTCCCCCTCTTCTGGCCGCTGCTGAAGCCGGCCGGGTCGGTGGAGATCCTCGCCCACCGGATGGTCTGGTCCCTGGCCGTCGTCGGCATCGCGCTGCTGGCCCTCAAGCGGTGGGGCTGGATCCGCGAGCTGATACGCAGCCCCCGGAAGCTGGGGCTCATCGCCGTCGCCGCGACGGTCATCACGGTCAACTGGGGCCTGTACATCTGGTCCGTCAACACCGGCCATGTCGTCGAGGCGTCGCTCGGCTACTTCATCAACCCGCTGGTCACCATCGCCATGGGCGTGCTGCTCCTGAAGGAGCGGCTGCGCCCGGCGCAGTGGGCGGCGGTCGGCATCGGCCTCGCGGCGGTCGTGGTGCTGGCGATCGGCTACGGACAGCCGCCCTGGATCTCGCTGACGCTCGCGTTCTCCTTCGCCGTGTACGGCCTGGTCAAGAAGAAGGTCAACATCGGCGGCCTGGAGTCGCTGGCGGCGGAGACCGCGATCCAGTTCCTGCCCGCGCTCGCGTTCCTGCTGTGGCTGTCGGCCGACGGCGGATCGACCTTCGGCGCGCAGGGCGGCGGCCATGCGGCTCTGCTGGCGGCGACCGGCCTGGTGACAGCGATCCCGCTGGTCTGCTTCGGCGCGGCGGCGATCCGCGTTCCGCTCTCGACGCTGGGACTGCTGCAGTACCTGGCGCCGGTCTTCCAGTTCCTGCTGGGCGTCGTCTACTTCCATGAGGCGATGCCGGCGGAGCGGTGGGCGGGATTCGCGCTGGTCTGGCTGGCGCTGACGTGCCTGACATGGGACGCGCTGCGGACGGCGCGGCGGTCCAAGGCGGAGGCGGCGCGAGCGATCGCCCAGGCGAAGGCGCAGCTCCAGGCGCAGGAGCGGGTCGAGGTCGAGGCGCTGGCGAAGGATCCGGCCCGAGTCCAGGCTCAAGTCCAGGCCCAAGTCCAGGCCCAAGTCGAGGTCCAAGCGCTGGCGCCGGCGCAGAATCCGGCAACGGCCCAAGCCCCGGCCCAGGCCCCGGCAGCGCGGCTCTCCCCCAAGGACGCGCCGGCGGCCGCAGCGGGAAGCCCTGCCGGCGACTGACCGGCCCGCCTGCCACCGGGCTGAACGCGGCCGAACGGGACTGAAGCGGGACTGAACGGGACTGGCGAGGAAGGGCCGTCGGGGGGATTCCCGCCCCGTACGGCCCAACTCCCCCTCCCCCCACAGGCTCGGCGGCGCCCCCGGTGCTACGACCAGTAGGTGGCCACGCCCCCGCCCCCTACCCCCCGCCCCGCCCTCGCCCTCTCCGTCGACTTCGGCCAGGGACTCACCGACGCCTGGTCGTCCGTCGCGCGCTTCCTCCCCAAGCTCGTCGCCTTCCTCCTCGTCCTCCTCGTCGGCTGGCTGATCGCCCGGCTCATCGCCCGCGTCGGGGACCGGCTGCTGCGCCGCGCGGGCTTCGAGAGGCTCTCCGAGCGCAGCGGCGCCGCCGACGCGCTGAGGGGTTCCGGGTACGACGCGACCGGCCTCCTCGTCAAAGTCGTCTACTACGGACTCCTGCTCGTCGTCCTCCAGCTCGCCTTCGGCGTCTTCGGGCCCAACCCGGTCAGCCACATGATCGACAGCGTCGTCGCCTGGCTGCCGAAGGCGGTCGTGGCGACCGTGATCCTGCTCGTCGCGCTGGCCCTCGCCCGGGCGGTGCGCGAGATCGTGCGGGCTGCGCTGAGCGAGAGGTCGTACGGCAGGGCCGCGTCCACCGCGGCCTGGGCGTCGATCGTCTCGCTCGGGGTGTTCGCGGCCCTCGGCCAGGCGGAGATCGCGACGTCCGTGACCGGCCCGCTCCTCACCGCCGCGCTGGCCACCGTCGCGGGGATCCTGATCGTGGGCGTCGGCGGCGGTCTCATCGGCCCGATGCGCCGCCGCTGGGAGCGCTGGCTCGCGAGCGCGGAGCACGAGGCGCCGCCGAGCTCACGGTGGTACGAGCCTCCACAGCCGAAGGGCCCGCCCGGGCCCGGGGACGTCGACCCCATGTGACCCGACCGGCCTCGACACGCCGCCCGTGCCGGGGCACCCTCCTGCTGCGTACGGGTCAGTCCTCTTGCAGGCTCGCTCACGCGACCCCTGACTGGTTGCATGACGACCGACTGGACACTGGTCATCGATACGTCCGACCCGCACGCCACGGCCGACTTCTGGGCGGCTGCCCTCGGCTACGAGGTCGAGGACCACAGCGTCCTGATCGTCGCCCTCCGGGACAGCGGCCGGCTTCCGGACGACTCGACGCTCCAGTGGCGCGACCGCGAAGCCTGGCGCGACTACGCGGGGCTGCGCCACCCCGACGACCCCGTCGACGAGAACGCCATGGGCCGGGGCCGTCGGCTCCTCTTCCAGCGGGTCCCAGAGAAGAAGTCCACGAAGAACCGCCTCCATCTCGACCTCCACATCGGCGCCGAGGGCCGGGCCGCGGAGGTGGCGCGGCTGGAGGCGCTGGGGGCGACGAGGCTGTACGACGTGGACGAGCCGACGGGCGCGTGGACGACGATGGCGGACCCCGAAGGGAACGAGTTCTGCGTGGTGTAGCCCCGGCTCCGCATGGATGAGCCCCGACTCTGGGTGAATTCAAGGGGGGCCGCCGACCGTCGTCCGCGTCAGGAGCGCGACTTATCGGCGCTCGCGTCCCGTTGAGAAGGCGCCCCGGACGACCGCGAGGCCGGCTGCCGGTCGCCGTCGGGGGCCGCCCGGTGGGTCGCGCCGTCCTCGATCCTGGTCGCCAGCAGCGCGCCCAGCACCCCCACCGCCGCCAGCGCCGTCAGCGCGGGCCCCATTCCGGAGACGAACGCCTCGGCACTCCAGCGTGGGCCCTCGGCACCGGGCGGACGGACGTCGGCCGGGGCCCAGAAGGTCATCAGCATCGTCGCTGCGGCCACCCCCAGCGCCGGGCCGACGTTCATCGCCGTCTGCTGGAGGCCGCCGGAGACGCCGGCGGTGGACACGGACGCCGCATGCACGACGACCGCCGTCGCCGTGACCATCACCGCGACGAACCCAGCGCCCAGGACCAGGAAGCCCGCGCCGATCGTCGCGTACGACGACGTCTGGTCGAGCCGGGACAGCAGGAACACCCCGAGGGCGACGAGGGCCATCCCCGCCACGGCCGTCCGGCGCGGCCCGAGCCTGCGCTGGAGCCCGGCGCTGACCGGTGCGCCCAGGACCATCGTCACGGCCAGCGGCAGCCCCGCCACGGCGCTGCCCAACGGGTCCAGCCCGCGCGCCTCCTGGAGGAAGTACGTACCGAGGAACAGCGCCCCGAACAGCGCCGACGACGCGCACAGCAGGACCCCGAGCGCCGAGGAGACCGCCCGCGACCGGAAGACGCTCGACGGGATCAGCGGACTCGCCGTACGCCGCTCGTGCCGTACGAAGGCGATGCCTGCGGCCGTCGCCACGGCCAGGCTCAGCCCGGTCGCCGTCGTCCAGCCCGCCTCCGGCACGCCCACCAGGGTGTGCACCAGACCCGCCAGGGCCGCGGCCAGCAGGCAGGCGCCGGGCAGGTCGAACCCGGGTGCGGCGCCGTCGCGGGGCTCCGGCGTGCGGACGGCCAGGGCCACGGCCCCCACGGCGAGCGCGGGGACGACGCTGAGGAAGAACACCCAGCGCCAGCCCAGCTGCGCGGCGAGCGCGCCGCCGACGAGCGGGCCGGTCGCGGCCGCCAGGCCGATCGCGCTCGTGCGCAGCGCGATGGCCATGCCGAGCCGTTCGCTCGGGTAGGACGCGCGCAGCATCCCGAGGGTGGCGGGCTGCAGCAGCGCGCCGAAGACGCCCTGGGCGGCCCGGAGTCCGATGACCCAGCGGACGTCCGTCGCGAAGCCGATGGCCGCCGACGTGGCCGCGAAGCCGAGCACGCCGATGCCGAAGACCCGCCGGTGACCGTATCGGTCGCCGAGGCGGCCGGCGAAGACGAGCAGGCTCGCGACCGCGATCAGATAGGCGGTGCTGGTCCACTGGACCTGGACGAACGTGGCGTCGAGGCTTCGCTGCATGCTGGGCTGCGCGACCGTCAGCGCGGTTCCGTCGAGGGCGACGATCACGGCGCCGGTGATGCTGGCCGTGAGCACGAGAGCGCGGTTCATCGGGGGGCCTGCCCCCGGAGCTGAGCGCCCGCAGCCGTGCCGGGCGCCTCCTCGCCGGACCAGGGTTCCTCGCCGGCGCGGTGATCGTCGTCGGCGGGCCGAGGCTCCTTGTCGCCGGGCCGGGCGGCCTCGCCGACCGGCCGGGACTCCTCGCCGACCGGCCGGGACTCCTCGCCGCCAGGCCGGAGCTCCTCGCCCAGGTGCGCGTCCAGCGCCGCTCGCAGCAGGGGCTCGACGTCGTCCGCGCCTGTCGCCAGCTGGAGGCTCCCCCACCCCCACAGCTGCGCCACGCCGTGCAGGTTCGCCCACAGCGCGCCCGCGACGGTGCGCGCCTGCGCCTGCGGCCGCACCCGGGCGACCAGGTCCACGAGCACGCCGAAGAGCGGCAGGGTCCTCTCGCGCAGGCCGAGCTCGCCGCTCTCCAGCAGGTCGTGACGGAACATCAGCTCGAACATCCCGCGGTCGGTCCGCGCGAAGTCCACGTAGATCCGCGCCAGCGTCGCCACCTGCGCGCGGGGGCTCTCCTCGCTGTCGTCCAGCGCTCCCGCGACCCGGGCCGCCAGGTCGGCGAAGCCCTGCCGGGCGATGGCGGACAGCAGCTCCAGGTGGGTGGGGAAGTAGCGGCGGGGCGCGCCGTGGGAGACCCCGGCCTGGCGGGCGATCTCCCGCAGGGTCAAGGCCTGCACCCCTTCCCTGGCTACCAGTTCGACGCCGACGGCCACCAGACGGGACCGGAGGCCCGTGTCCTGTTCTTCGCTCATAGACACTGTCTACCAGGGGGCCGTAGACAGTGTCTACCCGTCCGCGCACGAGCCCCCTCCCGCCTCCGCTTCTCAAGGCGCCCGGCCCGCCGCCCTCCGCCGCGCCCGAAGCCCCGGCACCCTCCGGCGGAGCGCTCAACACCCGCCGAGCTGCCTCCTCTTGAGCCGGGACGGCCTCCCGTTACACCACGTCACAGGCCTGCGTCCGGCATCCGAACATGCCTGACCGGATTGCGCCCTTGACGGTGGGTCAAACTCTCACTGAACATTCAGCACGCACTGCGCACCACAGCTCCAGCGTCCCGGGACCCGCCATCCCGGGGCGTCTCGCACGTTCCGTCCTGTCCCCATACGGAATTCGGAGCCCCCACATGAACCTCTCCGCTCCCAGACGTACCGCCGCCGTCGCCGCGATAGCCCTGGCCGGGCTGCTCGCGGGCGCCGCAGCGGCGCAGCCCACCGCCGCCGCACCCGCCGCCGCACAGCCGCAGGCCGCGGAGCGCGCAGCCGCCGCGCCCGACATACCCCTGGCCAACGTCAAGGCCCACCTCTCGCAGTTCGGCTCCATAGCCGCCGCCAACGGCGGCAACCGCGCCCACGGCCGGGCCGGCTACAAGGCCTCCCTCGACTATGTGAAGGCCAAGCTCGACGCCGCCGGATACACCACCACGATCCAGCAGTTCACCTCGAGCGGCGCCACCGGCTACAACCTGATCGCCGACTGGCCCGGCGGCGACCCGAACCAGGTCCTCATGGCCGGCGCGCACCTCGACTCCGTCACCTCCGGCGCGGGCATCAACGACAACGGCTCCGGCTCCGCCGCCGTGCTCGAGACCGCGCTCGCCGTCTCCCGCGCCCAGCTCAAGCCCACGAAGCATCTGCGCTTCGGCTGGTGGGGCGCCGAGGAGCTCGGCCTGGTCGGCTCGCGGTACTACGTCAACAACCTGCCGACCGCCGAGCGCTCGAAGGTCTCCGGCTATCTGAACTTCGACATGATCGGCTCGCCGAACCCCGGCTACTTCGTCTACGACGACGATCCCACGATCGAGAAGACCTTCAAGGACTTCTACGCGGGACTGGGCGTCGCGACCGAGATCGAGACCGAGGGCGACGGCCGCTCCGACCACGCGTCGTTCAAGAACGTCGGCATCCCGGTCGGCGGTCTGTTCACCGGCGCGAGCCGCACGAAGTCCGCGGCCCAGGCGCAGAAGTGGGGCGGCACGGCCGGCCAGGCCTTCGACCGCTGCTACCACTCGTCCTGCGACTCCACGTCGAACATCAACGACACCGCGCTGGACCGCAACAGCGACGCCGTCGCCCACGCCGTCTGGACGCTGGGCACCGAGCCGACCGTCCCGCCCGGCGACGTCTACGAGAACACCGCCGACGTCTCCATCCCGGACAACGGCGCGGCCGTCACCTCGAACGTCGCCGTCACCGGCCGTACCGGCAACGCCCCCGCCGCCCTCAAGGTCGGCGTGGACATCAAGCACACCTGGCGCGGCGACCTGGTCGTCGACCTGCTCGCGCCCGACGGGACCGCGTACCGGCTGAAGAACTCCAGCGGCAACGACTCGGCCGACAACGTCATCGCCACCTACACCGTGAACGCCTCCAGCGAGGCCGCCAACGGCGACTGGAAGCTCCGCGTCCAGGACGTGGCCGCGCAGGACACCGGCTACATCGACAGCTGGAAGCTCACCTTCTAGGCCCGTTCCAAGCTCCGCGGACCGTCTCCACAAGCTGCCACCCCCCACTGACTGCATGCGTGTGCATATACTGCACGCGCATGCAGTCGCGTTCTCACCGAAGGGGGTAACCCGCCATGACGCGGACGTTCCTGTTCCTGCTGGGCAGCAGCCGTACCGACGGCAACACCGAGACCCTGGCCCGGCTGGCCGCCGAGCACCTCCCAGCCGGGG
Organism: Streptomyces sp. NPDC051907; assembly: GCF_040681075.1. NCBI lineage: Bacteria > Bacillati > Actinomycetota > Actinomycetes > Kitasatosporales > Streptomycetaceae > Streptomyces > Streptomyces sp. NPDC051907. The sequence goes on from NZ_JBFAYB010000005.1 coordinate 197,291, forward strand.
CCGAGCAGCGCTGGCTGCGTCTGGCCGACCTGCCGCTGCCCGAGTACGAGGATCTGCGCCACGCCGACGACGGCCACCCCACGCCCACCGGCAACGCCGCGACCCTGCTGGACGCGACCCTGTGGGCGACCGACCTGGTCATCGCCTCGCCGCTGTACTGGTACACCCTCTCCACCCCGGTCAAGCGCTACCTCGACCACTGGGCGGGCTGGATGCGCGAGCCCGGACTGGACTTCAAGCCCCGGATGGCCGGCCGCACCCTGTGGGGCGTCACCGCCCACGGCAGCAGCGACCGGTCGGACGCCGACCCGCTGCTCGGGACGCTGAGCATCATCGCCGAGTACATGAAGATGGAGTGGGGCGGCGCTCTGCTGGGCAACGGCACCCGGCCCGGCGACGTGCTCCACGACGCACGGGCCCTCGTGGACGCCAAGGAGTTCTTCGCACGCGTCGAGGCGCCGGTAGAGGCACCGGTCGAGGAACCCGCTGCCGCGCCCTGATCGCGACGGTCGCCGCACCGTGATCGCGACCGCCGCTACGCCGTGATCGCGACCCCCGCCCCTACGCCGTGACGTCCTTCGCCGTGAAACGAGCCCACGCCGCCGACCCGAACACCGCCGCGTAGAGCCCCTGCAGGCCGAGGTTCTTCACCACCTCGTCCCAGTAGACCGGCTCGCGCAGCAGGTCGGTGAACGACTGCCAGTAGTGCGGGAAGAGATAGGGGTGGATCGCGTGCAGCTGCGGGATCGCGCCCAGGATCTGCACGGTGATCAGCAGGCCGACCGTCGTCGCCATCGCCGCGACTCCGCTGCCCGTGACCGTAGACACGAACAGCCCGAGCGCCACGAAGCCGACCAGCGAGGCCGCGACGACGACGGCGATCAGCAGCGCCCGCAGCAGCCCCTCCCCGAAGCTGATCTGGGTGCCGGAGATCGTCGTGACGTCGCCGAGCGGGAAGAGCAGCGCGCCGACCGCCAGCGCGGACACCGCCACGACCAGCGTCGCGGCCAGGCAGAACGCGCAGGCGGCGACGAACTTGGCGAGCAGCAGCCGGGTGCGTCCGGCGGGCGCGACCAGCAGATAGCGCAGGGTGCCGGAGTTCGCCTCGCCGGCGACGGAGTCGCCCGCCACCACGCCGACCGTCATCGGCAGGAACACCGGCAGGGTCGCGGCGAGCGCGGCGAAGACGAGGAACAGGCCGTTGTTGGTGATCTGCGTGATGAACGCCGGTCCCCCGCCGCCGTCGCCGGCCGATCCGCCGTCGCCCGTCTCGATCTTCACGGCGACGCCGATCAGCACGGGCACGGCGGCGAGCACGCCCAGCAGCGCGAGGGTGCGCCAGCGGCGGAAGGTGATCGTGAGCTCGGAGCGGAACAGCCCGAACGTCCACAAGGGGCTCGCCGTCCGCGCGTTCGACGTCTCCCCCGCCGTGCGAGCGGTGTCAGCCGTGGTGTCAGCCGTGCCAGCGGTGTCAGCCTTGCCAGCGGTGTCGACCGCGTCACCCGTGTCAGCCTGCGACATCGAAGCCCTCCCCGGTCAGCGCGACGAAGGCGTCCTCCAACGACGCGCGCTCGATCCCGAACCCCCGTACCCGTACGCCCGCCCGCACCAGCGCCGCGTTGACCTCCGCCAGCTCCACGTCCTGGGCCGGCGCCTCGCCGGTCACCCGCTCCTCCTCGACGCTCAGATCGGCGATCTGGAACTCCTTGAGCACCCGGGCGGCGTCGCCCGGATCGGGCGTGGCGACGACCAGCCGGCCGCGGGCGCCCGCCGCGAGGTCGGCGACCGGGCCCTGGACGAGCAGCCTGCCCTGGGCCATCACCGCCGCGTGCGTGCAGACCTGCTCGATCTCGTCCAGCAGATGCGAGGAGAGGAAGACGGTGGTGCCGTCCGCCGCCAGCTCCCTGACCAGGGAGCGGATCTCGCGCATCCCCTGCGGGTCGAGACCGTTGGTCGGCTCGTCGAGCACCAGCAGCCGGCGGGGCTGGAGCAGCGCGGACGCCAGGCCCAGGCGCTGCTTCATGCCCAGCGAGTACGCCTTGGCCTTCTTGCCCGCCGCCTGCGTCAGCCCGACCCTGTCCAGCGCGGCGGCCACGCGGGCGCGCCGGGTGCGGGGGTCGGCGCTCGGGTCGGCGGAGTCGTACCGCACCAGGTTGTCGCGGCCGCTGAGGAAGCCGTAGAGCGCCGGTCCCTCGATGAGCGCGCCCACATGCGGCAGCACGGTGCGTACGGAGCGGGGCACCGGCTGCCCGAGGAGCGAGGCGCTGCCGGCGGTGGGCTCGATCAGGCCCATGAGCATCCGGATGGTGGTCGTCTTGCCCGAGCCGTTGGGGCCGAGGAAGCCGAAGACGCTGCCGCCGGGCACGCTGAGATCGAGCCGGTCGACGGCCAACTGCCCGCCTCGGTAGCGCTTGGTGAGTCCGCGCGTCTCAATGACGGCTGTCATCTACGGGTCCCCCGTTCCTGTCGGTCAGCGATCCGCCCCGCCGTACGGAGCGTACGACGGGGCGGATCGCTGTGTGTGTCTGCGGTGCCGGGACGCGGGCTTACGGACGCGGGCCTGCCCGGGCGCGGACCTGTCTGGACCCGGACTGTCCGGACGCGGACCTACCGGGCGAAGGCCCGCCCGGACACGGGCCTACCCGGACGCGTCGCCGCGAGCGACGGCCCGGCTCGGGCCTGTCTGGAGGCGGGCCTACCCCGGCGCAGACCTACCCGGGCACGTCGCGCGAGCGACGGCCCGGCCCGGCCTCGGGCCTGTCTGGACGCAGACCTGCCCGGAGGCGGGCTTGCCCGGGCGCGGACCTGTCTGGACACGGGCTGTCCGGACGCGGACCTGTCCCGGGCGCGGGCCCATCCCGACGCGGGCCCGCCCGGACGCGGGCCTACCGGGCCCAGGCCCGCCCGGAGGCGGGCCAGCCCTGCCCAGCCCGGCCCGGCCGGGCGAGCCGCCCCACCCCGCACCCCCCTCACTTCGCGTCGTTCGCCGCCTTGATCAGCGCGTCCTTCGTCACCGCGCCGACGTAGACCTTGCCGTCGTCCGTCATCAGGGCGTTGACCAGGCGGGTCTTGAAGACCGTGCCCGAGCCGAAGTCGCCCTCGACCTTGTCGCCGAGCGCATCGAGGAACTTGCCGGCCTCCGGCGGCACTTCGCCGTCCTTCGGCGCGGTGAGGGCCTCGCCGCCGGGCGCCTCGAACGCGGCGATGGAGGTCCAGCCCTCCCCGATGACGTTCAGACCGGAGAACTCCTCCATGCCCTTGAACTCATCCGCCTTCGCGCCCTTGCCGAACTCCTTGTCGAACTCCTTGGCGTGCTCCTTCTCCAGCTCGTCGGCCTCGGTGACCTTCGCGCCCTTGGGCGGGGCGAAGTCGAAGGTCGACGCGGACGGCTTGGAGAAGTCGACCTTGGTGTAGCCCACGTCGATCACGGCCTTGCCGCCGCTGCTCGGCACGAGCGTGAACTTCAGCGGCACGCCGTTCTCCGCGTCCACCGCGACCTTGATCGAGCCGACCGTCGAGCCGTCCTGCTTCGGCTTGATGACCAGCTGGTACGCATCGCGCCCGGCCACCTGTGACGTGCCGTCGACGGTCACCGTGGTGGTGCCCTCCGCCGCCTTCAGCGCCTCTTCGGCGAGGTCCTTGGGCGTGGTCGGGAGGTCCTTGGGCCCCGGGGACTCGTGGCCCTTGCCCGCGCCCTGCTCCTTGGCGTGGAACACCTCGTTCGAGGCGCTGTCGTAGCCCCAGACGTCGTCGCCGTTGCGGATCAGGCTGTACTCGGCCGAGTCCTCCAGGATCGACACCTTCTGCTTCTCGGGGCCGTCGGCCGCGATCCGCAGGGTGTGGGTGCCGGAGGCGAGCCCCATGAGCTTGCTCTGGGGGTCGGCGGACGAGCCCTCGCCGCCGTCTCCGCCCTTGGGGCCGAACGAGCCGCCGCCCAGGTCGGCGAGGCCGCCGAGGGACGGCAGGCCTAGGTCGGTGCTGATCTTCACCGTGCCGGACAGCTGCTGGGCGTCCGACGCGGCCATCTTCTCGATGAGCTGCTGCGCGCTGATCTTCGGCAGATCGGGGTCCGAGGAGGCCGCGAGCGCCGGGACGAGCCCGATGGTCGCCGCCGCCACCCCGGCCACCGCGACCGGGACCGCGTACCGCGCCGCCTTGCGGCGGCCCGCTGCGAGGTCCTTGGCCTCTTCGGTGGTCTGTGCGCTGTCGTTCGGTGCCATGGTGTGCCCTACCTCCGTGGTTGGTCAGGGGTGGTGTATTCATCTGACCAAAAGGGATGTGCAGAAGCGTCAGACCGCGGGAGCAACTTGTCGTACTGCTCTGGGATGACAGGATGACGCGGTTTCTCCCCCAACCAGTAGGGGAAGGCGCCGCGCGCCGAGCCGCCGGTGGCGTGCGGCGCGGGACCGCCCGGGCGGGGCTACTTCTGGACGAAGACGTAGTCGGCCCCGTAGGGGACGCCGACGACGGCGCCTTCGGCGCAGGTCCCGGCCGGTGCGACGCCGCCCACCGTGTTCAGCCGGAAGATCTCCTGGGTGTGGGCGAAGAGCCCCTTCTTCGCGCCGGAGGGCGTCGCCTTGATGTTCAACTCGGGGATGTTCTCGGCACCGTTGGGCGTCCTGCTGATCAGCGCGCCGGTCACCGCGCTGCGGTCGGGCGCGATCCACTGCGGCGTGCCGGAGTTCGGCGCGGTGAAGGAGTGGGCGACGCCGCGGCCGAGCACGGCCCGCACATCGCGCTGCTGGAAGGAGAGCTTCCCGTCCTGGCCCTTCTTGCACTCGTAGATCTGCCGGCCCCGGATCACCGAGGCCTGGAAGCTGTCGAGCACGTCGGCGAAGGAAGACGAGGAGGGCGAGGAGGAGGCGCCCGTCACCCTGTGGAACTGGCCGCGGACCGCCCCGCCCGGGAACTGGGCGGTGTGCAGATTGGCGTAGAAGGCGTTCGGGTCCTGCTGGAACGCGGCGAGGAACGCCTTGTCCGCGACCTCGACCGTGCCGGTGGCCGTGCCCGACCAGCCCGTGCCCGACCAGCCCTTGTCCGCCCGCTCGCCCTGGGCGAGCACGGAGGTGAAGTCGACCTTGACGCCGCCGTTGGCGCCCTTCGGGCCCTGGTGGATATGGAGCGCGGTCGGCTTGTCGGCGCCCCGCCACTTCACGGCCACGGACACCCTGTCCCCCTTGACCCTCACGAACTCCAGCGCGGCCGCGTCATGGTCGCCGACCGCAGGACCGCCCGGCGCCGGCACCTCGTTGGCGCCGCGCAGACTGGCCACGAAGAGCGCCTGCGCGGTGCCGCTGCTCGCACCACCACCGCCGCCGTCGGTCGCGGAGGCGGGCAGGGCGGTGAGGGCGACGACGGCTGCGGCGGCGCAGGCGGTCGCGCCGGCACGGATGGCCTTGGTGCGCTTCATCGTGAGATCTCCCCGTACGGACGCCGACGCCCCTTGCGTCGGCTTCTGTACGGGAGTACGGGTCGGGTCCCCCAGGGGACTCAATCCAGAATGTGACCTGCGTCACGGATTCACTACTGAGAGTGAAGAACGTCGGCGCACGCGGTGGACGTCGCCGAGCCGGAACGGCACCGAACCGGAAAGGGAGCGGAGAGGCCTCAGCCCGCCCGGTGGACCACCGCGTCGCAGAGCTCCTCCAGAGCCGCCTTCGCGTAGCACTCGGGCAGCGGGGCGAGCGTCGCCCGCGCCTCCTCCGCGTACCGCACGGTGTCCCGCCTGGCCTGCTCCAGCGCCGGGTGGTCGCGCAGCAGCCGCAGCGCCTCGGCGTGCCGGGCGTCGTCCGTCAGATCGCCGTCGATCAGCTCGACCAGCTTCAGATCGGCCGGCCGTTCGAAGGCGGCGGCCTGGGCGCGCAGATGGAGCACCGGCAGCGTCGGGATGCCCTCGCGCAGGTCGGTGCCCGGGGTCTTGCCCGACTCGTGCGAGTCGGACGCGATGTCGAGGACGTCGTCCGCGAGCTGGAAGGCGACGCCGAGGCGCTCGCCGTACTGCGTCAGGACGTCCACGACGGTCTCGTCCGCGCCGGACATCATCGCGCCGAACCGCGTCGAGACGGCGACCAGCGAGCCCGTCTTGCCGCCGAGCACGTCGAGGTAGTGCTCGACCGGCTCCTGGCCGTCCCGCGGGCCCGCCGTCTCCAGGATCTGGCCGGTGACCAGCCGCTCGAACGCCTCCGCCTGGATGCGCACGGCCTCGGGCCCCAGGTCGGCCAGGATGTGCGAGGCACGGGCGAACAGGAAGTCGCCGGTCAGCACCGCCACCGAGTTGCCCCAGCGGACGTTGGCGCTGTCCACGCCGCGGCGCACGTCGGCCTCGTCCATCACGTCGTCGTGGTACAGCGTCGCCAGATGGGTGAGCTCGACGACGACGGCCGAGGGCACGACACCCGGCGCGTACGGGTCGCCGAACTGGGCGGCCAGCATCACCAGCAGCGGCCGGAAGCGCTTGCCCCCCGCACGCACGAGGTGCTGGGCGGCCTCCGTGATGAAGGGCACCTCGCTCTTGGTGGCGTCGAGCAGCCCCGCCTCGACAGCCGACAACCCGGTCTGGACATCGGCCTCGAGAGCCTGGTCCCGCACGCTCAGCCCGAACGGCCCGACGACGGTCACGAGGGGTTCTCCTGTCTGCTGACGATCACACGGATTGTCGATGTGTCGCTGGATTCACTCAAGTCAGCGTATCCGGTCGCCTTTCGATCACCGTGGGCACCTTCCCGCCGACCCCGGTATGTTCGTGATCAACTCATACGACCAGGAGTGGGCCCATTGTCCGGAACCCGCATCCGTACGTCCTTCCCGTACGAGACCTCCCACGAGGACGTCCGCATCCCCCTGCGCGACGGGACGAGGCTGTACGCGCGGATCTGGCGGCCGCTCGCCGACGAGCCCGTCCCCGCGCTCCTCGAATACCTGCCCGACCGGCTCACCGACTGGACCGCGCCCCGCGACGGCCAGCGGCACCCCTGGTACGCGGGCCACGGCTATGCCTCCGTTCGGGTCGACGTGCGCGGACACGGGAACAGCGAGGGCCTGCCGGGCGACGAGTACGACGCGACCGAGCTCGCCGACGGCGTCGAGGTGATCGAGTGGCTGGCCGCCCAGCCCTGGTGCACGGGCCGCGTCGGCATGTTCGGGATCTCGTGGGGCGGCTCCAACGCCCTCCAGATCGCGGCGCTCGCGCCCGAGCCGCTCAAGGCGGTCGTCACGGTCTGCTCGACCGACGACCGCTATGACGACGACGGGCGCTACCTGGGCGGCGCCGTGCTCGCCGCCGGCACGCACGCCTGGGCCGCCTCCCTGCTGGCCTTCGCCTGCCGCCCGCCCGACCCGCTCTACGTCGGCGACCGCTGGCGCGAGATGTGGCTGGGGCGGCTGGAGGCCCTGTCCCCTCCCGTCCACACCTGGCTCGGCCACCGGCTCCGCGACGACTACTGGAGACACGGCAGCGTCCGCGAGGACTACTCCGCCGTCCGGGCGGCGGTGCTCGCGGTGGGCGGCTGGCACGATCCGCACCGCGACACGGTGCTGCGCCTGGTCGAGCATCTGCCGCCGGACCGGGTGCGCGGGGTGATCGGTCCGTGGCCCCAGCAGTACCCGGACCGGGGAGACTCGCCGGGCCCGGCGATCGGCTTCCTCCAGGAGACGCTGCGCTGGTGGGACCGGCACCTCAAGGAGGGCGCGGGGGAGACGGGAGCGGAGGGCGCGGGGGCGGAGGGCGCGGGGTCTCAGGGCCCTGCCTCGCAGGAGGCATCTGCCGACGGCCTCTCCGTCGGCGGCGTCTCCGCCGAAGACGTCTCCCCCGGCCACGTCTCCCCCAGCCGCGCGCGCGATGTGATGGCCGAGCCGTTGCTGCGCTCCTGGATCGGCCAGTCGCACCCGCCCGCCGCCCTCCACCCGCCGGGCCGCTGGGTCGGCGACGCCGCCTGGCCCTCCCCGCACGTCACGACCGTCCCCTACGCCCTGGGCGGCGAGCCGGTGCTCGTCCACTCCCCGCAGCACACCGGCGTGGACGCGGGCCGCTTCACGCCCGTGGGGAACGACGCCGACCTGCCGCCCGACCAGCGCGAGGAGGACGCGCGCTCCGCGTGCTTCGAATTCCCCGTAACGGGCGATCCGATCGAGATCCTCGGCCGCCCCCGGGTGACGCTGCGGCTGCGCATGGACGCGCCGTACGGCCTGGCCGTCGCCCGGATCTGCGACGTCGCCCCGGACGGCTCCTCCACCCTGGTCACCCGGGGCGCGCTCGACCTCTCCGCCCGCCGCGGCGACGAGCGCGCCGACCCCTGGCCGCCGGGCGCGACGGAGGAGGCAGCCTTCGAGCTGAACGCCATCGGCCACGCCTTCCGCCCCGGCCACCGCATCCGGCTGTCCCTCTCCAGCGCGTACTGGCCGTGGATCTGGCCGCCGGCCGACGCGGCGGGCTTCACCCTGGACCCGGCGGGCTCCCGCCTGGAGCTCCCCGTACGCGAGCCAACCGAGCCCACCGAGGATGCCGAGGCCACCGAGAACGCTCAGACCGCCGAGCGCGCCGAGGCCGCCGTCGCGTTCGAGGCGCCCGAGCAGGCCGAGCCGCTCCCCGTCGTCATCCCCGTCACGCTCGACGAGCAGCGCCCAGAGCGGCTGGTCGTACGGGACGTGGCCAAGGGCGAATGGCGGCTGGAGGTCGACCCCCGCTACGGCGGCACGCGCGCCTACCCGGACGGGCTCGAGTTCACCGAGGACGCCCTGGAGACGTACACCATCCAGGAGGACGACCCGCTCTCCGCCCACGCCAGATCCACCTGGACGATCCGGCTGCACCGGCCGGAGCTGGGCTGGGACGCGCGGATCGAGACGCGCTCCGAAATCACCTGCGACGCGGACGACTTCATCGCCGTCGACGAGGTCGTCTGCAAGGACGGGACCGAGATCGTCTTCCACCGCACGTGGGAGAAGCGCATCCCCCGGCTGGCCGGCTGAACGGGGACACGCGACGGATACGTAAGGGGGTACAAGAGGGGATACGGGAGGGGGAGGAGTGGGGAGACTCCGTGCGGACCGGCGCCCTGCCGGGCCGGAACGACCGCCACGTAACGTGTCACCCACACCTGTGGAAGTGGAAAGCGAGGCAAGCACCGATGCCCGAGCAGAGCCCGCTCGATCTGGCCGAGGGTGACCCCTTCGGCCCGCACAACCTCCCGTACGGCGTCTTCACCACGGCCGACGAGCCCGACCGCCGCCGGCTCGGCGTCCGCATCGGCGGCCATGTGCTCGACGCGGGCGCGGCGGCGCACGCCCTCGGCTCCCCCTACGCGGCCCTGCTGGCCCAGCCGAGCCTCAACCCTCTGCTGGCCGCCGGCCGCACCGCCTGGCGCGATGTGCGCCGGGCGCTCACCGCCTGGGTCACGGTGCCCGCCCACCGGGCCGACATAGAGCCGCTGCTCCATCCGCTGGACGCGGTCACGCTGCACCTGCCGTACGAGGTCGCGGACTACGTCGACTTCTACGCCAGCGAGCACCACGCCACCAACGTCGGCCGGATGTTCCGCCCGGACGGGGATGCGCTGACGCCGAACTGGAAGCACCTGCCGATCGGCTACCACGGCAGGTCGGGCACGGTCGTCGTCTCCGGCACGGACGTGGTGCGCCCCTCCGGCCAGCGCAAGGCCCCCTCCGACCCGGCCCCGGTCTTCGGCCCGTCGACCAAGCTCGACATCGAGGCGGAGGTCGGCTTCCTCGTCGGCAGGCCCTCCGAGCTGGGCGAGCCGGTCGCGCTCGGGGACTTCCGCGAGCACGTCTTCGGGCTCTCGCTGCTCAACGACTGGTCGGCGCGGGACATCCAGGCGTGGGAGTACGTGCCGCTGGGACCGTTCCTCGGCAAGTCCTTCGCCACGTCGGTGTCGGCGTGGGTGACCCCGCTGGAGGCCCTGGACGCGGCCCGCGTCGCCCCGCCGGCCAGGGACTTCGACCTGCTCCCCTACCTCGACGACTCCGCGGAGGAGGAGCCGGGCGGCTTCGACGTGCGGATCACGGTGGAGATCAACGGCCATGTGGTGGCCGAGCCGCCGTTCTCGACGATGTACTGGACGGCGGCGCAGCAGCTGGCCCACATGACGGTGAACGGCGCGTCGCTGCGCACAGGCGACCTCTTCGGCTCCGGCACGGTCAGCGGCCCCGAGGTCGCCCAGCGCGGCTCCCTGCTGGAACTCACCTGGAACGGCCGCGACCCGATCGACCTCCCCGAGGGCAAGCGGACGTTCCTGGAAGACGGCGACGTGGTGACGATGCGGGCGTGGGCGCCGGGCGCGGACGGCGTCAAGGTGGGCCTGGGCGAGGTGACGGGCCGCGTGACACCGCGCCCGTAGCCACGGTCTCCCCTATGCGGGGGGTCCGCCTCAAACGCCGGCGGGGCTGGAAGTGCAGCTCGGCCGCCGACGGGGCTCGGGTTCGCCTCAAACGCCGGCGGGGCTGAGTGCGGTCCTCAAGCGCCGGACGGGCTGATTATTCAGCCCGTCCGGCGATTGAGGACACGGCCGCAGGCCGTACCGGGGTCCGGGGGCGGAGCCTCCGGGTTCGGGGAGGGGCGGGGTGGGGGAAAAGCCCGCCGCAGACGAGGGGGGCGCCCCCCCCCCCCCCCCCCCCCGGCGGGGGCGGGCCCCCCCCCCCGGCGCCGCCCGCCCGGGGGCGCCGCGCGCCCCCC